>DATENQ010000128.1:0-3745 GCA_035275005.1 Pyrinomonadaceae bacterium
CTCCGTGGCCGCCCGTATGTTAAAAATGCGCGCCACGGGCGGCCACGGAGTGCCGCCCCTACAACTTTTTCAAGGCGCTATTAGCCCTCTGAACACCTTCGCTCAAGGTCTCGTGATCGGCGCAGAAGGAGACGCGGAGGAAGCCTTCGCTCTCGCTGCCAAACGCCGCTCCCGGAACGGTGATCACTTTTTCATCCAACAACGCGTCCGCAACTTCCATCGATGGACCATAATCACTGACGTCAAGCATCGTATAAAACGCGCCCTCCGGCGTCACAGCACGCAGTCCCAACACCGAATCAATTAACTGGAGCAAATGATCGCGACGCGCGCGAAACGTCTCCCGAAAACCCGCTCGCGCTGCTTCCGCCTCATCAGTCCATGCCATCAGCGATGCTTTCTGCGACACCGCCGACGCACACGTCGTGACGTAACCATGCAGCACCAGCGTCGCCTTGATCACTGCCTCTTCGCCACACACCCAACCAAGCCGCCAGCCAGTCATGCTCATCGACTTGGAAAGACCACCAATCACAATCGTGCGCTCATAAAACGACGACAACGATCCGGGCCGCTCCGGAGTGTAATAAAGGTCGCGATAGATCTCGTCGCTGATCAAATACGCCCCGTGATCTTTTAAAGCATCACCAATACTTGCAAGATCAGCCTGCGACAATGTGCGCCCGGTCGGATTCGACGGGCTGATACAAACGACTACCTTCGTCCTCGGCGTAAGCGTACGTCGAAACTCGTCCGCATCAAACGCAAATTCTCTCGCGCGCGGCAAACGATAAAACTTCGCCGTCCCACCAGCCATCCGCACGATCGTCGGATACGCGACAAACCCCGGATTCGGCAACAACACTTCGTCGCCTTCATCAACGAGCGCGAGCAACGCGAGATATAAAGCTTCCTGCGAACCCGCCGTGATGACAACGCGCTCGGGCTTGCCTTCGAGATACGGATAGTCAGCGGCAACCTTTTCACGCAGTGCGGGAAGCCCGGCGTGCGAGGTGTAGCCGTTCTGCTCTTCGACAATCGCCTTCACCGCCGCCCTGCGAATCACATCCGGCGTCGGCAGATCCGGCTCACCCAATCCGAGATTGATACTGCCGGGCTTTGCGCGATCGAAAACCTGGCGAATGACGCTCTTCTCGATTCCCTGTAAGCGTTTCGGTGGCGCAAACTTATTCAACGCAGGTAGTCCTCTAATCGTACCGCCGTGTCAGTCTTTTCGTCACGATATTTGACGATGATGGCCGCATAGAGCGAGAGCCCCCAATCGCGTCCGCGCTCAGTGGTGACTGCACGCGCGCCCGGCACAACAACGGCGCCCACGGGGATCTCGAGTGGTCCATCAGTTGTCCTTTGATAGATCTCGCCTTTAACGAGATCGTAAACGGGAGTCGAGCCAGTCAAAATCGTTCCTGAAGCAAGCACAGCGCGCTCGCGAACGATCGTGCCTTCGTAAACTCCACAATTCCCACCGACGAGCACATCGTCCTCGATGATCACCGGCACGGCGCCAACAGGTTCGAGCACGCCACCGATCTGCGCGGCGGCAGAGATGTGAACGCGTTTGCCAATCTGCGCGCACGAGCCGACGAGGGCGTGACTATCTATCATAGTTCCGGCGTCGACATAAGCTCCGGCGTTCACAAACATCGGCGGCATACAAACAACGCCCGGCGCAATGTAAACGCCATCTCTGATCGTCGAACCGCCGGGAACGATCCGAACGTTGTCTTCGGTTGTTGTGGGCCGGACGGGGTACGTGTCTTTATCGAAGAACTTGAAGCTCTCGCCCACGGACATGTCGGTGATTGCGCCGAGGCGAAAGCCAAGGAGGATTCCCTGCTTCACCCACGTGTTTACCAGCCACTTACCACTCGCGTCTTTTTCAGCGGCCCGCACTTCGCCGCGGTTGAGCGCGCTTTTCAGCTCTTCAAAGACAGACCGGTCTTCCGGAGAAAACTCATTGCCGGGACGTGCAGCAATTGCTTCAATCTGTTCACGCAACGGCATGCGACGTTTCCTTCAGTAGACCAAGCTCCGTCAAAATCTCACGCATGCGAGCGCGCGTCTTCTCCTGCACCGGCACGAGGGGCAGGCGCAGGTTTTCTTCGAGCAGGCCCATAAGCGCCATCGCTGCTTTCACTGGACCAGGACTCGATTCGATGAAGTTTCCTTCCATCAACGGCAGCAGACGATAGTGAAGCGCGCGCGCCTCGTCCCATTGTCCCGCGAGCGCGAGATCGTTGAGACGCGACATCAGTTCCGGAGCTTCGTTTGACGCCACTGAGATCAATCCGTCTCCGCCGAGTGCGATCAACGGCAGTGTCAGTGAATCATCGCCGGAGATCACGCGAAAACCTTCCGGCCGGCCGCGCAGTATTTCCATGATCTGCGAAAGATTGCCGGACGCTTCTTTGACGGCGACGATGTTTTCGACGTCGCGGGCGAGTCGCAGAGTGGTCTCGGGCGAGATGTTTGACGAAGTACGTCCGGGGACGTTGTAGATCACGACAGGCAGGCCGTTGATTGATTCCGCGATCGCGCGAAAGTGTGCGTAGAGTCCTTCCTGCGTCGGCTTGTTGTAATAAGGCGCGACGGTGAGCACGGCATCGACGCCAAGATCGCGTGCAGCCTGCGAGCGCGCGATCGTCGTCGAGGTTGAATTGCTTCCGGTGCCGGCAATCACCTTTGCTCGCCCGCGACAGAGCTCGACGGTGGTGCGGATGACGAGGCTGTTTTCGTCCTCTGACATCGTCACGCTTTCCCCCGTTGTGCCGCAGGGCACGAGGATGCGAACATTGCCGGCGATCTGATATTCGATAAGATCGCGCAAACGTTTCTCGTCCACCGCACCGCTGGCGGTAAAAGGAGTGACAATCGCCGTAGCGCATCCGCGAAGCCAGTCGAGTTGTAATGTCATGGTGACCTCCTTTAGCCACAAAAGGCACAAAAACAATCTTCTATTTGTGCTTTATGTGCCTTTTTGTAGCGATGATCTCTTCTATTACGTCTCCAAACTCAAACACGCCTGTTCGTCCGGGGATCCAGTGTGCCGCGAGCAAGGCGCCGCTGGCAAAGCCCTGTCGCGAACGTGCAGTGTGTATGAGCAGAATTTGATCGGCTTCGGAGTCGAAACCGACGCGATGCGTGCCGGGGATGTGACCGGCGCGTGTCGATGATGTGGGAATGTCTGATCCAAGATGTTCGGACATCAGGTCGCGCAGTTTCAGCGCGGTGCCGGAAGGCGCGTCACGCTTGCGGTTGTGATGCGCTTCTTCGATGAACGGCGCGTAGCCTTCGACGGCGGCGAATAGAGAGGCCGCTTGTTTGGCGATGCGGTAGAAGAGATTGACGCCGATCGAGAAGTTTGCGCCGTAGACCATCGCGCCGGAGTGTTGCGTCACGATCTGTTTTGCTTCTGATTCGTGCTGTTTCCAGCCGGTGGTGCCTTCGACGAGTGGCACCTGCGCGCGCGCACAAGCTTCGACGTTTTGGAGGACTGCTTCGCCTACGGAGAAATCAATCGCGACATCGTGACCACGCAGTTTTTCTTCAAGCTGATTACTTTCCTTACTGGTGATCACAGCGCCAACCTCGTCGCCCGCCTTCCGCGCCTCGGCGGCAACTAACTGGCCCATCACCCCATAACCGATTAACGCGATCTTCATCACTTTTTGTAGGGGCGGCACTCCGTGGCCGCCCGTTCCGCGCCTTCAATTCGAGACGGGCG
>DATENQ010000129.1:0-3916 GCA_035275005.1 Pyrinomonadaceae bacterium
TGACCGAGTCGCTACTGCTTTCGCTGCTCGGCGGTACGGCGGGCTTGTTGATTGCTTACTGGGGCGTGCCTGCTTTGATCTCGTGGATCCCGCAGAATCAATTGAACGCGATGCCGTTCCTGAGATCGCTTGGTCTCAATACCGGCATCCTGGCGTTCTCGTTCGGACTTTCATTGCTGACCGGTTTGGTGTTTGGCCTTGCGCCGGCGCTGCAATCTTCGAAGCTCGATCTTAACGAAGCTCTCAAGGAAGGCGGGCGACAAACGTCCGCGGGCACGAGTCATCGCCTGCGTAGTGCGTTGGTTGTTGGTGAACTCGCGCTTGCCGTCGTGTTGCTAGTCGGCGCGGGACTGATGATGAAGAGCCTGCTGCGACTGTTGCAGACTGACATCGGTTTCAAACCTGAAAACGTGCTGACGATGACTGTCGTCCTGCCGCCTTCGAAGTATACCGATCCCAACCAGCAGACCAGTTTCAACGATCAACTGCGCCAACGCGTGCAGACGCTGCCGGGTGTCACCGGTGCAGGGACTGTCAACATCCTGCCGTTGAATCCGGGCAACACAACCCGATTCTATGTTGAGGGTGATCCGGTTCCTCAACCGGGAAAAGAGACCGAGGCAAACATTCGCACCGTCAGCGACGACTACTTCAAATCTCTTGGAGTGCCGTTGCTTGCCGGACGCATGTTTGACACGCGTGAAAATCCAAACTCACTTCCGGTTGTAATTATCGGCAAAACGATCGCCGATCAAATGTTTCCGGGTCGCGATCCGGTTGGAAAGAAATTGCGATACGCATCGGTTGAAGTGCCCCCGATTGAGATCGTTGGCGTCGTGGGTGATGTGAAGATCACGGGTCTCGATGAAGCAGTCAAACCGGTGCTCTACTACTCGTTCCGCCAGAATCCTTCGACGTTTGCGAACCTCGTCGCGCGCACAAGCAGCGATCCGAATGCACTCGCGAATTCGATTCGCAACGAAGTTCGGAATCTCGAACCTGAAGCAGGAATTCTCAACGTGCGCTCAATGGACGAGATGATCGCGCAAACGCCGGCGTCGTTTATGCGACGTTTTCCAGCGCTGCTGATCAGCATCTTTGCGGGCGTGGCGTTGTTGCTGGCGTCGATTGGTATTTACGGCGTTGTTTCGTATTCCGTCAGCCAGCAAACGCATTACATCGGCGTGCGCATGGCGCTGGGCGCGCGGCCGGCTGACATTCTCAAGATGGTGTTGAAGCAGGGATTGGTGCTGGCGCTGCTGGGTGTTGGGATTGGAGTGTTTGCCGCGTTTTGGTTGATGCGGTTGTTGAGCAGTCTGCTTTACCAGGTCAGCACGAGCGATGTGAGCACGTTTGCGATCGTGACGGGCACGTTGTTCGTGGTGGCGTTGCTGGCGTGTTACGTGCCGGCGCGACGCGCGACGAAGGTCGATCCACTAGTGGCATTGAGATACGAGTAAGCAGGAGGGAATGTGCTGAACGATCTACGTTACGGATTTCGAATGATCATTAAACACCGCATGGTGACTTGCGTGGCTGTGCTGGCACTCGGCCTCGGGATCGGCGCCAACACAGCGATCTTCTCGATTATCAACGCAGTTGTCCTGCGTCCGCTTCCATATGGCGATCCGGAGCGACTGGTGACGATCCTGCATGAGGGATCGAATCCGGTTGCTCCGGCTAACTATTTTGACTTGGCAGCACAGAACCAAAGCTTTGCAGGCATCGCTGCCGCACAGTATTGGGAGCCAAACCTGACTGGTCGCGATCAACCCGAACACCTGCGCGGCCTGAAGTTAACCGCTCAAATGTTTCAAGTGTTGGGCGTCAGTCCGGCACTCGGCCGGACTTTCAATCCAGACGAGGATCAGCCGGGACGAGACCACGTCGTCGTTCTTAGTAACCAGTTGTGGCAGCGCCGGTTTGGTGGTCAACCCGGGATAGTGGGCCAGCAAGTCACCATTGACGGCGAAATCCACACCATCATCGGAGTGATGCCGCCTGACTTTCAATTCGCTCCCTTCTGGGCCACTAACGCGGAATTGTGGTCGCCTTTGAACCTCGCTCCGCGCGCAAACGATCGAGGCGGACAATCGTTGCGGCTGTTCGCTCGACTCAAGCCGGGCGTTACACGCTCGTCGGCCCAGGCTGATGTAACGACGATCTTTCGCCGGATTGAACAGGAGCACCCGCAAGCGAACAAAGGACTCACCCTGGCTGTCGAACCGCTTCATGAAAAGGTTGTCGGAAAGACACGCCCTGCACTGATGATTCTGTTTGGCGCTGTCTGTTTTGTACTCCTCATCGCGTGCGCGAATGTGGCCAACTTAATGATGGGCAGGGCTACCTCTCGACAAAAAGAGATTGCTGTACGAACGGCGCTGGGAGCGAGCAGCGCTCGTATCGCACGCCAATTGTTAATCGAGAGTTTATTGATCGCGTTGGCTGGAGGCGCACTCGGTCTACTACTCAGCATTGCCGGGATGAAGGTTTTACTCTCCTTCGGCCCCGGCAGCGTGCCTCGTTTACAAACGATTGGTCTCGATCTTCCCGTGCTTGCTTTCACTCTTGGCCTTTCGGTGCTCACCGGTCTCATCTTCGGACTCGCGCCCATACTCCAGACGAGGAAGTGGAACTGGAACAAGTCACTCAAGGAGTCCGCGCGTGGTTCGTCCGCGGGCCGCAATCGCGTCAATGCACGCCGGCTACTTGTTATTTCCGAAGTTGCGCTCGCTCTGATGTTGCTTATCGGTGGCGGGCTGATGGTGCGAAGCTTCGGCCGCCTGCGTGCGGTAGATGCGGGTTTCACTCCTGACAGGCTGCTGACTATGACGGTTTCGCTCGCGGGCTCTGAGCATTCCACGCCGCCGAAGCGAGTCGCTTTTTTCACCGAGCTATTGCAACGCATCGATTCTTTGCCGGGCGTTAAATCGGCGAGCGCTATCAATCATCTGCCACTGAGCGGAGATATGTGGACGCTTTCGTTCACGATCGAAGGCCGTCCTGCTCCTGGACCAGGTGAGAAGCAGGGCGCTGTTTATCGCATCATCCGGCCCGATTACTTTCGCACGATGGGCGCCACGTTACTCAAAGGACGTGACTTCACCGCTCATGATAATGACGGGTCTACGCCGGTGGTGATCATCAATGAACTTTTCGCGGCACGTCATTGGCCCAACGAAGATCCGATCGGCAAACGGATCGTCGTCGGTGACGATGATCCTAATCCGCGCGAGATAGTCGGCGTCGTAAAGGCCTTAAAGCAAAACCAATGGACCGCGGAACCGAAGCTCGAGATGTATTTGCCGCACTTGCAGTCGCCCGCGCCGCGCGCGCTTACCCTCGTGGTTCGAAGTGAGGGCGATCCACTCGCGCTCGTCGCGGGGATCGAGAATCAGGTCTGGTCCATCGATAAGAATCTGCCAGTCTCGGATATCACGACAATGGAGGGAGTCGTCGCGCAGTCGATCGAACAGCAGCGTTTCAATATGTTCCTGCTGGGTCTGTTTGCGTTTGTGGCTCTGATACTCGCGATGGTTGGCATTTATGGCGTGATGAGCGAATCAGTTGCGTCCCGCACGCACGAGATAGGCATACGGATGGCGTTGGGAGCGCAAGCTACGGACGTGCTGCGAATGGTGGTTCGGCAGGGAATGGTGCTCGCTGCGATTGGTATTGGAATCGGACTCTTTGGCGCATTCTGGCTGACTCGATTCATGTCCAGGCTGCTTTTCGAGATTAGTCCAACAGACAGCATCACGTTTCTTTTGATTCCGCTCGTAGTGGCGCTGATTGTTCTTTGCGCATGTTTGATACCCACGCGCCGAGCGACGAAAGTCGATCCACTCGAAGCGCTGCGGTACGAATAGGACCTATAGGACGAATACGACCTATAGGACCGGCTTTGACTTAAACG
>DATENQ010000130.1:0-7839 GCA_035275005.1 Pyrinomonadaceae bacterium
TCGCCATCTTCGATCAGGCGTGATTCGCCGTAGGCGATGCGTCGCCCGTTCAGATAAGTCCCGTTCGTCGAGCCGGTGTCGGCGACGAGCAGCGTGCCTTCGGCAGTCATCAACAGCGCGGCATGTATTTTAGAAACGCTCGCGTCGTTGAGGGACAGTTCGTTGTCGGCCGCGCGTCCGACGTTAAGTCTCCTGCCGCCCGGTTTGAAGATTAGAGGAATCTCGCGCGTGCCGTTTGGGAGTGTAACGCGCGCGATCACCTGGATGTCAGGCATCGGCGGCGCCGCGCCGGGAATCGGCACACCCGTTTTCGCGGCGCGCATCTCTTCATCCTGTCGCCTGAGATCTTCTTCAAACTCGCCAAAGGTCGGATCAACGGAGATGCCGGTCGTGAAAATGTCGACTTCAGCGTCCACGGTGACCGGGGCGAGAGTTCGGTAACGATGATCGTTGATGTGATCGATCGCGGCGGCGAGCACTTCGTTCTTTAGATCGTAGAGAATTTCGGGCGGCGCTTCTGAATGAGTGCCCCATTCGACTTTGAGTATGAGGTGATGGGGTGCGATTCTTCCTTTTCTACCCTCGTCTCGGACGCGCTCATCGATCAGGCGCTTCATTCGTTCGATGAGTTTTGAAGTAGTAAGCCCGGTTCTCGGCTCGACAGTACGACCCAGCCTGCGATCGACGACGCTGCCCATTCCTTCGAGCACGCGACGCAGGATGCGTTCGGGCAGTGCCTCCTCGCGCCGCTTTTTTATTAACTGCTCATCCTTGAGCTTACCAGTCGAGTCGTCCGCGTCAGTCATGAATAACTAATTCTAGCCGAAAAGCCACAAAGAAGCACAAAAGGCACAAACGACTATCAAAGGTCATTTGTTCCTCTGTGCTGAGTGGGAAAAGTTTCTTAGCCGCAGATTACACGGATTACACGGATCTGAATGATTGATCTGTGTAAATCTGCGTAATCTGCGGCTAAAATATCCGTCATGAAACGTTCGGGTATCGCGGATTTACCTCTTCACACCGGGCGTGTGCCGCCGTGGCTCGCGGAGCGCATGGCGAAACTCGGATCCGCGATCACGGAGACGATCGTTCATCACTACGGCACGTCAGCGTTCTTGAGTCGGCTCAGCGATCCTTTCTGGTTCCAGGCATTCGGCGCAGTGATGGGAATGGACTGGCACTCCTCAGGCATCACGACGTCTGTTATCGGTGCATTGAAGCGTGGTCTTGCTCCACGTGCTCACGAGCTCGGACTTTATGTCTGTGGTGGTCGTGGCAGGTCCTCGAGAAACACACCAAACGAGCTCCGTTCACTTGCAGAGCAGCGCGGCTTTGATGGCGACGCCCTCGTGCGCATCAGCAGACTCACTGCCCGCATCGACAACAACGCCATCGCCGATGGATTCCAGATCTATCTTCACAGCTTTGTCGTCACGTCGATTGGCGAGTGGGCCGTAGTGCAACAAGGCTTGAACGATCAGAACGGTCTCGCCCGCAGATATCACTGGCACTCTGCTTCAGTACGCGATTTTGTCGCCGACCCGCACACGGCAATTTTTGGCGAGAACCAGGGCACGATCATGAACCTCGTTGACGCCAGGGCCGACCGCGCGCAAACCGCACTACTCGAGATCGCAAACGAGCGCCCGGAAAAAACCATCACCGCGGCGCGTCACCTGCGCTTGCCGGCGCATCATGAAGTTCGCGCCAGGGATGTCGATCTGAAACGTCTCGGCGCCGTGCTCGCCATCGCTTACGAAAAAGGTCTTCAGGATTTCACTGAGCTGCTGCTGCTCGAAAAGCTCGGTCCGCGCACACTGCAATCGCTGGCGCTCGTGGCAGAGGTAGTACACGGCGCGCCTGGCCGCTTCAACGATCCGGGACGATTTTCATTCGCGCACGGTGGCAAGGACGGGCATCCACATCCCGTTCCATTGAAAACCTACGATGAGTCACTGAATTTCCTGCGCCACTCGCTCGATGCGGCAAAAGTCGAACACACGGAGAAGCTCGATGGCTTCCGGCGTCTGGATAGCTTTGTCCGCATGGTCGAAAGGCAATTCAAACCATCGGTGGACCTCGACGCTCTCATTCGTCACGAAAATGCAATCTCCCCCACACTCAACGGACGCACCGTTTTAGACGATAAGCGCAGGCGTGCTGATCCGAGGCAGCGATCATTGTTCTAATTTGAACACACTCTTGATTTTCTCGGCGCTTTTGCTAAGCTTTTTCGGACCCCCCACTCACAACTTGCCCCGACAGTGATTGACGCACCCGGAGTGCGCCATGTGCATTTCGGATTGAAGGCTATTGAAGGAGCAAAAATATGAGCTTTAAGAAATTTTACCCACTTACGATGGGATTTGTGCTCGCCGTGCTGATGTCGGTGGCGCCCGCCGTTATGGGTCAGGTAACAAATACGCAGGCGCCTGCACAAGCGCCAAATACGGCGCTTCGTTCGGTTCCCAGCGGCTCAAAAATGAAGTTCAGGGGTGTCGTGATTAGCCGCGACGCTGACGTTTTCACTATTCGCGACCGCAGTCGCGCAGACTATCAAGTTCTTATAACTGACAATACGAGCATCAAGACCAACGGTGGCTTCCTTCGCTCCGGAAAAAAATATCCGGTTACAGACATCCTGCGAGGATTGATCGTCGAAGTTGAAGGACGTGGAGATGCGCAGGGTCAGTTAGTGGCGGACAAGATCCGGTTCCGCGAGTCTGATATGCGCGCAGCGCAAACGACGGACGTGCGCGTGGGCCCGGTGGAAGCGAACATGGAACGCGTGGCCGGGCAGATGGACGAGCTTTATGCCGTGGCAGCTGAAGCGCGCGCCGAAGTAAAGAAAGTGGATGAACGCGTTTCAGCGCTGGATGACTACGACGTGCAGGAAACAGTTTCCGTTAACTTCCGCACGAACAGCGCCGTCCTTTCGCCGGAGGCCAAGGCTGCGCTCGACGGTCTTGCTACGAAGGCCATGGCTGCGAGAGCGTTTATGATTGAAGTTGCCGGACATACCGACTCGACGGGCAGCGACGCCAAGAATTTCCGTCTCAGCCAGCAGCGTGCAGATGCTGTGGTGCAATATCTCGCAGTTCAGCACAAGATTCCGCTGCGGCGTTTTGTAACACCAATGGGTTACGGTAAGACGGACTCAGTGGCTGATAACACGACGCGTGAAGGCCGTTCGCAGAATCGACGCGTAGACGTGAAGATGATTATCAATCGTGGCTTGAACCAGCCGGCCTCAAGCTCGTCAGGTGCGCCAACGCGACCGTAGTCTCGGCCCGCGAAGCCGGGGTCTACGTCCGAAGCCCGCGAAGCGGGCGAAAGCAATAAAGCCTGGGGCGCAAGCCCAGGATCGCAAATCAAATAACGAATTGAGCCCGTGAAACGGGCGGCAGCGCTGTCGCCCGCTTTGCGGGCTCAATGCCCTTTTTTGATGCGATCCCGGGCTTGGTCCCCAGGCCTTATGCTTTTCGCCCGCTTCGCGGGCTCTCGGCAGTTGCATGGAGTTTTTGTTGCCTTCCTTGTGGTTAGCTTGCGTTTCGTTGAAGCAATTTTCATAATTCCCGCATGTACACCGTTTCCGTAACTTAAACCCCGCTTTCGTCGAAAATCCCCAAATATTGTGACGCAATTTCGTGATTTGTGGGCTTTTTTACCGGATTTTCATGGCCCCGAGTTTGCTGAATGAAGAAGCATGACTAATAGCGAAGTCTTCCCAATTGTGCACGGTGGGCTGGCAGCCCCAAAGAAATCTGAACCGGCGCCAAATTCGGATCTTGCTTTGGCAATCGCAGCGGGCAAGGGCGACATGAGCGCTTTTGAAAAGATTTACGAACGCCACAACCGGCGCGTGTACTCGCTGTGTCTGCGAATGACTCAGAACGCGGCTGAGGCAGAAGATCTCGCGCAGGAAGCGTTCATTCAGTTGTTCCGTAAGATTGGTAGTTTTCGCGGCGACTCAGCTTTCACGACCTGGCTGCACCGGCTGACGGTAAACCAGTGCTTGATGCACTTCCGGAAACGCAGCGTGAAGCTGGAGAGGACCACTGAAGAAGGCGAGACGCCAGTGCAGATCGTCAGCGGCACGGAGAACCCAAACTCGATGCCGATCATGGATCGCATCGCATTGGACAATGCGCTGACGCAACTGCCGCCAGGATATCGAACAGTCTTCGTGTTGCACGACGTAGAAGGTCACGAGCACGAAGAGATCGCGAAGATGCTCGGAGTGGCTGTCGGTACGTCGAAGTCACAGCTGCACAAAGCGCGCATGAAGTTGCGCAAGATCCTCCGCGCTCGCAACGAGCCCCGCAAGAATTAACTCTTAATCTACACTTAAACACGAAGACACAAAGGCACAAATTAAGTCCTTTGTGTCTTCGTGTCTTTGTGGTTAGATAAGACACCATGAATAAACGCAACGTGACCTTTTATCGCTGGGACGAAATGCCAAAAGAAGAGCTGACAGACACGTTCGCTCGCCGTTTGATAACCGGTGACCGTGTAATGCTGGCCCACGTCTACTTGAAGAAGGGCTCGATCGTACCGCGACACTCACACGAGAACGAACAGATCACTTACATCCTTGAAGGAGGTCTGCGCTTCTGGATCGGCGAAGACGAAGCTCAGGTGATCGACGTGATGGCTGGTGAAGTGCTACACATACCTTCGCTGGTCCAACACAAAGCGGAAGCGCTCGAAGACACGCTCGACGTGGACATCTTCAGTCCGCCGCGCCAGGACTGGCTCGACAAAACCGACAACTATCTCCGGCAGAAATAATCATGGATCTCGGACTTAAGAACAAAGTCGCGCTCGTTGCCGCAGGCAGTCGTGGACTCGGAAAAGCAGTCGCCGAAGAGCTCGCCACCGAAGGCGCGTCGCTGGTGCTTTGCGCGCGTGATTCGCACACGTTGGACGAAACAGCCGCGGCCATCGCGAAGAGCAGCAATGTTCCCGTGTTGGCTGTGCCGGCTGACGTCACCGTGAAGGACGATATCAAGCGTGTAGTTGATACAGGCATCGAACGATTCGGTCGCATCGACATTCTCGTCACTAACGCAGGTGGACCACCGGCCGGAAGGTTCGATCAGTTGACTCACGAGCAGTGGGAAGGAGCGCTCCGGCTGACATTCTTCAGCGCAGTCGAACTGACGCGGCTCGTCCTTCCGGGAATGAAAGAGAGACGTTGGGGACGAATACTGAACATCACCTCCGTCGCCGCAAAACAACCTATAGAAAACCTGCTCTTGTCGAACAGCTTGCGCGCAGGTCTCACGGGGTTTGCGCGCACGCTGGCGAATGAAGTAGCCGCGGAGGGCATTACAGTCAACAACATCATGCCCGGTTACACGCGCACGGAACGTCTGGATGAGCTGGCGGAGATGATGGCGGAGAAGCAGAAAATCAGCGCCGATGAGTTCAGGAGTAAGTGGGAAAAAGAGATTCCGATGGGACGTCTCGCTGAGCCACGCGAGTTTGCGGCGCTGGCTACGTTCCTGGTTTCTGAACGAGCAAGCTATATAACCGGCACGTCAATGCAGGTTGACGGCGGCTGGATCAAATCCCTATTCTGATTTGCCAGAAAGGATCGTAACGTTATGATCAAGGCAATTCGTGGTAGCACCATCTGATAACTGGACAAAACCGCCTTCGACGAACTCATCAGACCATACCGGCGAAGGTGTGATCATCGACATCGGAACGGGAGACGGACGCTTTGTGTACCAGTCTGCCCGCCAAAATCCAAACAAGTTCTACATCGGCATCGATCCGAACACGCGCCCGCTGGAGAAGATATCGGAGAAGATCTATCGCAAGCCGGCGAAAGGCGGCGCTTCTAATGTTCTGTTTATCCAGTCGGCGGTCGAAGACTTGCCGGAGGAGTTGAACGGCGTCGCGGATGAAGTGCACGTGCATTTTCCGTGGGGCAGCTTGTTGCGCGCGGTTGCGGTAGGTGAGATGAAAGTGCTGAGAAACGTGCGGCGGATTTGTTCGATGGGAGCGTTGCTGGAAGTTGTGACGGGACTGGATCCCGAGCGCGATCAGTCGGAGATTGAACGACTGGACCTCACGCCACTCTCGCTGGAGTTCATCGACACCGTCCTCGTTCAAAAGTACGCGGCGGCGGGATTCCAGATCATCGAACGTGGAATCCTCGCCGCCTCTGAATGGCCTGACTTCAAAACCTCGTGGGCAAAACGCTTGAAAGGAAACGAGCGTCGCCCGATTACCTACCTAATAGCCACCGCGGATGACACGGATTAAAATCCGGATTTTAAATCTGTGTAATCTGCGGTTAAAAACCCTGCTCATCTGCGGACGGTCCGTATAGTGCGGGGACCTTCGCTCCCATCAGGCGCAGGTACACAGTCATCTGGCCACGGTGATGCGCCCAATGATTGAACGTGTCCTGGATCATCTCGATGCGCGTTCCTTCCCAGACCACGTGTCCACGCGCCAGTAGTTTCCAATTTGTCGCGAGATGCTCGTCAGTTGTTTTCTCGAGCGCGCTACGTGCTTCGGCTGCCGCTTCGTCAAGCGCCTTCACTAAGTCCGCGCTGGTCTCTTTGGGCGCTTTCTTTGTGCCTTGTCCTTCCGCCGGAGCGATATCCAATTCGTCGCGGTTGATCTCCATCGTGATCCACGTCGGTATCGTCGCCACCATATCCGCGAGATAACCAAAGATCATCGACTTGTCATGCGGTTTCCACTGGTACTTTCCATCCGGTACCTGCTCGAGTGCCTTGCGTGAACGTTCGATTTCACGATCCAACTCTTCCCGAAAAAATTCAGTTAGTTTCATCGCTTATCTGTCCCCTCCAAAAGAAGTATTCAACAGTTAGTGTATTATGACTCATCAATGCTTCTGCAACAGCACTTCGCACAAACCTTCCAGTCGCCAGCTCTCCGCATTCTTTTAGCCGCTATTGCAATCGGTTTGCTTTACGTGCTGTACCGCGAGGTGCGGAAGATCCCGGCAAAGCTGCTGACGCTGATGTTGACAGCGTTCATCGACATGGTCGGACTGCTGATGATCATTCCGCTGCTGCCGTTTTACGTGAAGGCACTCGGCGGCGAGGGAATCACCTTCCTGGGATTTCACATCGGCATTGGCATTATCACGGGATTCATCATCGCTGCTTTTACTGTCGCACAGTTGCTGAGCGCGCCATTGTGGGGACGATTTTCCGATCGCGTCGGCCGCAGACCAACGCTGCTGATCGCGCTGACCGCTTCCGGTATCGCGTATCTGATTTTTGGTTTCGCTGACTCGCTGCTGCTGTTGTTTCTATCGCGAATCGTGCAGGGTGCGGGTGGCGGAACTGTTGGCGTGATCCAGGCTTACGTCGCCGATTCGACGGCGCCGCAGGATCGCGCACGTGCTCTCGGTTGGCTTTCAGCAACTACGAACCTGGGCGTCGCACTTGGTCCGGTGCTGGGTTCGTTTGCCATCACTCTCGGCAAACGCGATCTGATGCCTGGTTCGCAAACGTTGCAAATGGGCCACGCCGCGCCGGGCATAATGGCGGCTGCGCTTTGTCTGATAAACATCGCTTTTGCCGCGCGGTATATCACTGAGTCGCGCGATCTGGCGGAACACGCACCAGTCGAAGGTGAGGTCAGACGAACGGGACGTGAGGCCATCTGGCGAGTAATTTCTCACTCGAGCGAACCGTCGTCACGACTGATCTGGATCTACGCCATCTCAATCGGCGCTTTTCAGGGAAGTTTCGCGGTACTCGCTCTCTTCCTCAATGCTCGCTTTAGCGTAACCGAGCAAACCATCGGTTACTTCTTCATGTACATCGGCTCGATCTCAGT
>DATENQ010000131.1:0-3061 GCA_035275005.1 Pyrinomonadaceae bacterium
AAAGCAGCAGCGTGCAAACAAAGATAGAGAACAGTCGAATAGAGTTTTCTGGTCGCATTGGGTTCCTCGGTACTTAGTTTGGGTTGCTCGCAAAAGTGTTTACCATAAAGTCTTCACGAGACAAAGTGTTATTAGTTTCAGAGTCTGTTTCAGGTTGAGATTTCGGGCTTTGAGTGGTACAAAATTAACGTTCCCTCCTTCTTCTACCCAGAATCCCCGGACGATAGTTAGTCGAGCGCGCGCGGCCGAGAACTGCGCGGCGTACGAGCATGGGAGGAGAGAATCAATGACTAAGAAGATGTTGTTGTTTACGATACTAAGTCTTTCGTTAGCAGGGAGTCTTTGGGCGCTTCAGGCGGCCCAGGATACGGTACAACAAACGCAAACCACCCCCGCTGCCCCGGCAACGACTCAGACGGATCTGTCAGGAACCTACATGGGGACCTTCAGATGCGAGGCCGCGGGTCTGACCGGCGATACAACGCTAACGATCAACGGAAACGAGTTTACGACTGCTGATGGAAAGACGGGACGAATCGTCGCTTCGACGACGAGAGGTTACACCGCGGTGGCGCTTTCTATGCCGGGGAGTGATCCCACGGCTGCGCCCACTGTGATTTCGATGCGCGGGACCAAGAGAGGTAATCGCCTGACGCTGACACCGGTTGGAGGTTCGGCGATGAAGTGTTCGTTTACTCCGTCGCGCGGCAACATGGCGCGGAGCCGGCGCCAACGCACGCCTGCCGCTACAGGTGCGGAGGTATCTAATCCGGCTGCGGAGCCGAGTACGTCACCGAGTCCGGTGCCGGCGGAAAGTCCGATGCCGATGCCGGCACAGACACCCGAACCAAGTCCGAGCCCAACTCCGGAGCCGGCTCCGACGCCGAGTAGCACTCCGAGTCCATCACCAGCGCCGAGCCCGAGCCCGATGCCAACTGCGACTCCTGGTGAGCCAATGCCGAGTCCGACTCCCACTGTGAGCCCGACTCCAACTCCGACACCAACGCCCACCCCGCAAATGTCGTAAGCAAACTTAACCACAAAGACACGAAGGCACTAAGAGTTCAATTAGTGCCTTTGTGACTTTGTGGTTGAGAAATTTTTAAGCTACATTCCAAGCCTCAGATGAAACAAAAAATACGCATAGCAGCCGGACAAGGCTTTTGGGGAGATCTTCCTGACGCGCCTGTGCGTCAGGTTGAAGGTGGACCAATCGATTACCTCATGCTCGACTATCTCGCGGAAGTGACGATGTCGATCATGCAGAAGCAGAAAGCTCGCGATCCCAACGCGGGTTACGCGAAAGACTTCGTCCCTTTAATGCGCCGGATTCTGCCGGCTTGTGTTGAGCGCGGGATCAAGGTCACGGCGAATGCCGGTGGAGTTAATGTGCGCGGCTGTGCCGATGCTGTAATTGAAGTGGTGCGCGAGCTCGGTTTGGCAGGGAAGGTGCGCATCGGGATCGTAACGGGCGACGACATCATGCCGCGCATTGATGAAATGCTTTCGCGCGGCGTCGAGTTGCGCAATATGGACACGGGCGCGCCGCTTTCGACCGTGCGCGACAAGATCCAGAGCGCCAACGCGTACCTGGGCGCGTGGCCGCTGGTTGATGCGTTGAACCAGGGCGCGCAAATCGTAATCACTGGCCGCTGCACTGACACCGGCTTGACGCTCGCGCCGATGATTCATGAGTTTGGCTGGTCCAATAACGATTGGAACCGGCTCGCCGCGGGCACGATTGCGGGTCATATCATCGAATGCGGCGCACAGGCTTCCGGCGGAAACTGCCAGTACGAGTGGCGTAGTATTCCCAATCTTGCTGACGTGGGGTTTCCGATAGTCGAAGCCGCGCCTGACGGAACGTTTGTCGTCACCAAGCACGAGCGCACCGGCGGCTGGATCATCATTCCTTCTATTAAGGAGCAACTGGTTTACGAGATGGGCGATCCTCACGAGTACATCACGCCGGATTGCGTCGCTGATTTCACGACGATCAGGTTGGAGTACGAAGGTCGCGATCGGGTTCGTGTCTACGGTGTCGAGGGACGGCCAGCGACGGAGTTTTTGAAGGTCTCGATCAGTTATTCCGCTGGTTTTAAGGCTGTCGGCACGCTGGTCTATTCGTGGCCCGATGCTTACGACAAAGCGCTGGCGGCAGACAGGATTTTGCGCCGGCGGCTCGATCGGATGGGACTGAAGTTCGAGCAGGTGTTGACCGAGTTTGTTGGCGTGAGTGCGACGCATGGTCCCCTGGCCGGACCGCCGGGTTCAGACATTCCTGAGGTGCAGTTGCGCGTGGGTGTGCGTGGCCAGGACCGCAGCGCCATTGAAAAATTCACTAAAGAAATTGCTCCTTTAATCTTGACCGGCCCACCGGCTGTCACAGGCTTTGCCGGCGGCAGGCCGAAAGTCGAAGAGATCGTTGCCTACTGGCCCGCGCTAATTCCGAAAGAAGAGATCAATCCGGTGGTTGAGGTGCTCGAGACGTGAAAGTACAACTGGTAAAACTGGCCCATGCGCGTTCGGGTGACAAGGGCGACACGGCAAACATCGGATTGATTGCGCTGCATGATGAGTTGTATCCGGTGCTGGTGCGCGAGGTTACGGCTGAACGAGTCAAGCAGCACTTCAAGGGGATCTGTCATGGGGAAGTGGAGCGGTTTGAGTTGCCGAATATTGGCGCGCTCAATTTTCTGCTGCATGAAAGTTTGGGTGGCGGTGGGACGTTGTCGCTCATGACTGATGCGCAGGGAAAGACTTTCTCGACTGCGTTGCTGCGAATGGAGATTGAGATCACTGAACAGGAAGTCGCGAACGCGGAGCTTCACCTATAGAAAATGGCTGACGAACGGACAGTCCTGTATTCAGTTGAAGGCGCGGTGGCGCGCATCACGCTCAATCGTCCCGAGAAGCGGAACGCGTTGAACGACGCTGTAATCGACGGCATTAAGCAGGGACTGAAGAAGGCTGCGGAAGATGAACGCGTCCGGGTAGCTGTGATTTCCGGCGCCGGTAAGGATTTTTGTTCGGGCGCGGATCTTTCAGCGCTCCAGAAGAT
>DATENQ010000132.1:0-12078 GCA_035275005.1 Pyrinomonadaceae bacterium
GTTGCGATCAGCGCCAGTCACCGGTTCCGGCGCGAATCAACGTTGCGCTTTCTCATCTTTGTTTACAACGCACAACTTTCGACTGCGGATCAAAAGCCGGATGTCGCGGTTCAGGTCCAGGTTATACGTGACGATCAACCGGTGCTCACAACTGCTTTGAGAAAAGTGAACGCGGAGGGCGTGCTCGATCTCGCACGACTTCCTTACGCCGCGGAGATTCCTTTGAGCGAGTTGTTGCCGGGTCGTTACCTGCTGCAGGTGTCGCTGATCGATCGTGTGTCAAAGCAAAGCACCACACGACAAACTCATTTCGACGTCTACTGATCCTCACTCGTGCCTAAGCCCTGGAAACCGACAAAGGAGCAACTCCTCGCGGCCACTGAAAAGACGGTCCGCGACGTAATCGCTCCCGACCTGCGCGTTCTCTTCTGCGGCATCAACCCGGGACTCTACACGGCTGCGGTGGGCCATCACTTCGCGCGCCCGGGCAATCGATTCTGGCCCGCGCTCTACGCCGCCGGATTTACGGATAGTTTGTTGTCGCCGTTTGATGAACGTGAACTGCTGAAGAGTGGTTACGGCATCACGAACGTCGTTCCCCGAACAACCGCAACCGCCGATATGTTAACCAAAGAAGAGATCGTGGCCGGCGGACAACGACTGCGAGCGAGGGTCCTTCGTTATCGTCCCAGGGTCCTGGCCATCCTCGGCCTCGGCGCCTACCGCACAGCCTTTAACCAACCCAAAGCCATCGTCGGCCGCCAACCAGAGCTCATCGGCCAAACAATATTGTGGGTCCTCCCGAACCCAAGCGGCCTAAACGCCAACTACCAACCTGCCGCCCTCGCCCGGTTATTCAGAGAGTTAAGAGAATCCGTTTAAATCTGCGAGATTTGTAAATCTCACCGGCCGCTCACCCGGCGAATTTGCGCGTTATCGTGCCTGACCGCGCTTTCAACGAGTTGAAGGCGAGGTTTGGATTCACGTGATAGTGCATCTCGTTCATCGGGGTTGTAGTAGTCACCCTTGGTCTTCCACTCTCTCAGATCGAATTGACGATGCACGCCACAGCGCAGACATACGCGATATGTTTCTCCGTCGCGAGTGAAGGGCCTGGACATTTTGCGATGCCAACAAAAGAGCAGCGGCAGGAACAGGTAGCGTAATTTCCCAAGCAGTCGCAGGGCTCGATGCTTCCGTCCATCCGTGTGAATCTCCTTGAGCAACGTCGGATGCAATGTTTGTCCATATGCACTCATCGGGGTACCTCCTGAAAAACATTTGTGCCTGGTGTGCCTTTTTGCGGCTCACTTCAGCTCTCCTAGTTTGATCTTCAGACCAGTGGTCAAAATAAGATCGTTTTTCTCGAAGCCGAATGGGGGATTAGACAGGTAACGGTCGCTGAGAGTTAGTTGCCAGCCGATGCGCCGCGTGATGTCGGTCACCAGACTGGTATCAAAGTTGATTCGATACTCACCTCCGCGCGTCAGGTTGGGAAAGAAAAACAACTGCTCCTTCAACGAAACGCGCGAGTTGAATCGATGCTCGAGCGTTTGACCTGCCTGCGCCTCCGCGGAACTACGATTGTTAGAGTCGCCTCTGAAGTATTCGCGGTTCCATGCGAGGCCGCCGAGCAGATCCAACTTGGTTCGTTCGTTTCGAATGGCGTGATAGCCGATGCCACCGCCAGGCACGAGACGCAACGTCAGATCCTGCAAACCGTTGTGCTCGAGATCGACGAAGCCGTAAGCAAACCAGCGACGATTGAAGTCGCGGTCGTAACGCACGCCGCCGCGAATCGTGTTGGCGACGGTGCGTGATTCGCCGCTCGTGCTGTCGCGGTTGTAAACCGAGGCCGCGTAAATGGTGGTCTTGTCTCTACGCGTCTCACGAGTCATGCCGAGGCCGAGGGCAAAGGTTGTGGTGTCGGAGTTTCCCGAAGTCAAAGCGAAGCCGATATCAGCGCCGCCGCTCCAATAGTCGAACCAGCCCGGCTCGAGTGAACGTTCATAGGCGAGATGTTCCGCCTCGGATCTGATGAAACGAATCGCCGCTCGATCGATGGAAACTGCGTTTGAGTTTGCGACACGCAACTCGGCTTTATTCTCAGATACAGTCATGATTCCGGAAACGGTCCGTCCATCGGCAAGCGTCACGTAAAGCGGCTGGTCGCTGGTGATACTGTTGACGGCCGATAAATCGACACTTACCTCGCCGATTAATTCAGTCTGGACCACGAGCTTGCTGCCATCTGATTTGACGATCTTGCCGGTCAACCGATCGCCGTTCTTGAGGACGATCTGATCCGCGATTGCAGGACTGGAGAGGAGGAGTAGAAAAACCGCGAGAGTAATTGTCTTTTTCATAACCCGTAACGCCTTTTGTGTTTACGATTGCATAGCTATGTAGCTTCAAACGTGAAGCTCCACGAGACAAACCCGTGGCATCTGAAACCTGGTTTTTTGGAGGTTCTTGTAGCTGTGATCGTGAAGCTCCACGGGCAAGTCCGTGGCATCTCTGGCCCTGTGATCGCTCAGGTTGGGCGATACGCGGGCAGTGAGATCGCGCGGTTCAAGATCACTCCGAACTCTGTTCCCTGTTCGACCTTGGCCTCGTCGCCCTTCTTCAGCTTCTTCGCGATGAAGCCCACGCCGGCGCCAACACCCGCACCGATCGCCGCGCCTTTGCCGCCACCCGCAATCGCGCCAATCAATGCCCCGCCGCCGGCGCCTCCACCGATGAACTTCACATTGCGGTGAGAACTCTTCTTAGCTGACGCTGTACCTTCGTTATCACTCGACGTGTTTCCCGAGCTCAGATCGGCAAGTGAGCCACTCATCGCGGCAGCGCGATTATTAGGCAGCTTGAGATGGTAGAAAACCACTGACAACGTGCCGGGTTTCCCATCCTTCCTGGCCTTTTCAACCGCAGTGACACGGCCACTAATAACGCTGCCCGCCGGAACCAGCTCGATTCCGTTCGTGGAATAAACAGGATCGACAACAGTAGTCGTAAAAGTGTCGCCAACCTGTGCCTTCCCGGAGTTGAGCGTCTGGCCCAACCTGACATGAAACGTTTGATTCGCACTTATCTGGTAGTACTTGATTCGCGGCTTTTTCTTTTGAGCCAGGACTGTTGAGCCACAAGTAAGACCCACAAGCAACAGCACGGAAATCAGAAATCTAAGTTGTCGACTCATAATTTTGCTCCTCTATTTGGATCGCGCTTGAGAAATTGGGATCTTCATAGACAGGTCGAGGACTTTTCCGGCGCGCAATACACTGCAACGGACAACAGCGCCTGCATTCGATCGAGCAATGTTCGAAAACAGCAACCGGTAAGCACGTCGATCAGCACTAACCACCGAGCCGTTGATCTTCAGAATCACATCTCCGCCGATCAGCAGCAGCTCGTTATCGAGGATGGCTTCAACCTGCCCGCCGACTAATCCCATTTGCTCGGCCAGCGACTGACGAGCGACATTCGTAACCAGAAAGCCTGCCGGTTGCGGCACGTTGAGGGCTTTGGCAACGATGCCCGTTACCAAAACGCCTTCCAGACCGTTAAGAAAAGGATCGCGATCCAACAGCAGTGCGCGGGCCGTGTTAATCGTGGCAGCGAAGCCAACGCCGTGAAACTCCTCTGAGTCACTCATAACACTGCTGACGATACCGACAACCTCTCCTGCTTTATTGAACACGGGACTGCCGGAATTACCGGGATTGACCGGCGCATCGGTTTGCAGAAACTCATTCGTACTCAGAATCCCGCCGCGTGCTTCATCAGGTCTGCGTGCACTCACGCGCCCGACAGTCAGCGTGTTGCTCAGACCATACGGCGCTCCCACGACAAAAATGTCGTCGCCGGTTTCCACGACGTCCGAATCGCCGAGCTTCGCGGCCACGGCAGCCTCGGGAACACGGTCGACTTGCAACAACGCGAGGTCCGCGGAAGTAGATGATTCGACGATCTGTGCCTTGAGTCTCTGCCCGTCAGTAAACTCGATCGTGATTGGTTGTCCACCCTGGACGACGTGAGCGGCAGTGAGGATCTTTCCATCCTTTGAAATCAAAACTCCCGAGCCAACGCCGCTATCGTCTGCCTGGCCCGCGATTGAAGCAGACTGCTCTCCACCCGTTCGAACGATCACAACCGATGACTTAACGCGCCGGAAAGTTTCACGCAGTTCTTGAGCGGAAGCGAAAGCGCAATTTGCGAGGAGAATCAAAAACGTGATCGATAGTCTGTACTTCATGTTTCCCTGCTTGTCACAATCTAAACTTCGCACCCAACGTGATCCCGCTCAATGAAGTTCTGTAAATGAATCCTTCATTCACGTAGTCGACTCGCAGGTATCGATAACCACCAATCAGCGCCACTCGCGGCTTCAGTTGAAACCCGACACCACCGAACACCTGTCCCGTAAAATCAGAACCGACACCAAACCCGCCGGCATCGAACTCGCCCAGAACAAATGTGCGCGGTGAGAGAGTTGCAGTTCCTCGTGCGCCGACTATCGGGTCAACCCAATTCCTGCTTCCCTCCACGTCAACCAACGGCCGAATGCGTGGTTGAAAAGTGAGATGGCTTTTCACATGCCAGATGCGCGCGCCCGCCAGCAGATCGATCGATCCGCGTTCAGTTTTCACTGCGCGGTAACCAACTTGTGGAGTGATAATTGTTTCCTTCACTTCAACGTGGATGTCGGAGAAAAAAGGACTCGGCGTGACCTTCGTTCCCGACAACGACATGTACATGCCGTCAACGAGCACCACCCAGTTTCGTTTGCGCGCTTCGAATGTGCCCATCGCCGCAAAGTCGAGGTTGCGGAAAATGTCGGAGAAACTGGCGTTGACCTCCGCCGTTTCTCCGACTACTCCGATAGTGCCTTTGAGCCGAGGGAGAAAGACATACGGCGTTACTGAGATTTCCCAGTCATCAGGCGAAGTAGTTGCCGGCGGCGCGCTCTGAGCTCTTACGACACCCGCAAAACACATGACTCCGATAATCGCGATCGAAAGTTTCTGAACGAGTCTCCTTGCGGACACGGTTAGCGCAACAAGCATTTAGTCGCCTGCCTTTTCCTGAGTTTGTTTACCTTGCTCGCAGGAATTTTATTGCGGAGGGATAGGAGCGGATACTGTTAGAAATAACAGGCGGATAGTCCTGAAAACGGGGCAAAAATGATGAGTTTTGACGCTACAGACTTAGATCTTCACGACCTGTTTTCCGAGGTTTTCACCGGAGAACAGGCCGATAAACGCGCGCGGCGTGTTTTCAAAACCTTCCACAATCGACTCGGCGTGTTTCAGCTTGCCTGACATAAACCACTGGGCCAACTGTGTCACGCCTTCAGCGAAGCGGTTCATGTATTGAGTGATGATAAAGCCCTGCATCGTCGCCTTGTGAATGAGAAGAAAGGGTTGAGGGCGCGGGCCGACGTTGGGCTGGTCGGAGTTGTACATCGAGATCTGGCCGCAAACGACGATACGAGCGAAGTCGTTAATCAACGGCATCACTGCATCGGTCACGTCACCGCCGACGTTGTCGAAGTAAACGTCGATGCCGTTTGGGCAAGCTTCCTTGAGTGCCGCAAACATGTTTTCGGTGGTTTTGTAGTTGATCGTCGCGTCGACACCCAATTCACGACTCAGGTATTGATTCTTCTCATCGCTACCCGCGATACCGACTACGCGACAACCTTTCAGCTTTGCGATCTGGCAAACAACGATGCCAACAGCCCCCGCGGCGCCTGACACGACGACCGTTTCGCCCTCCTTTGGCTGACCGATTTCGAGTAGTCCGAAGTAGGCAGTCAGACCGGTTCCGCCAAGCACGCCGAGCGCGGTTGTCGGCGAAACACCTGGCACCACCTTCATCAAGGTTTCGGCCTTAGCAACGTCGTGCAAGCGCCAGCCAAGCTGGCCGGTCACGACGTCGCCGGGTTGGAACTTTGGTGAGCGCGACTCAACCACATCACCGACGGCGCCGCTCTTGATAACCTGGCCCACCTGGAACGGCTCAACATACGACTTGCCTTCGCGCATCCTGCCGCGCAAATACGGATCGACCGAGATATAGCGCAGGCGCACCAGCACCTCGCCTTCGGATGGTTGCGGGACGTCCGTATCTACAAACTGAAAGTTTTCGAGTGTGGGCAAACCAGCCGGACGGCTGGCCAGTCGGATTTCTCTATTTTGCATGTGATGATTTTAGATGAGATGCCACGGCTTGTCCCGTGGAGTTTCACGCTCCGCTATGCGCCAGCTCAAAAAATCCCGCCTGGATGGCATCACAAATACGAGAGCCACCAGTTTCGCCTTCGCTGCTTCACGCCGGCGAACCACTTGCACAGCGGATAAAGCAGCACGATGCCGGTGATCCACGAGAGATAAACGATCGCGAGATTGAAACCAACTCCCGGTGTGCGACCGAAGAAGTCTATCGGCGACTTCCACAACCAACTCACCGGTTTGCCAAACGCAGCATGCAACAGAATCGAGAGGAGATGCGCCGTGAACCACTGCAGGACGTAAAAGAAAAGCGGTACACGACCAAACGTGATAAAGAACTCTTGTATTCGTCCTCGTTCAGATCTTCCTTCAGACAGTGCGAGAAAGAGAATTGCCGGACCGAGCGTCATTAATAGAAACAGCAACGACGGTGGATACTTCGAAGTGTTGAGAAATGAAAGCACAGTGAAGACAAAGTTGTCCTGCCGCGACCACGGAGACGGATCACCGTAAAGATTGATCGCGCGAATGATGATGAAGAGCAGTGTCGCCGCGCCGCCGATGATTAGCAGCCAACGTCGCCGCCGTTGTGCATCCAACTGGTAAATCGTGCCGAAGACGTATCCAGCCGCCATCACGCCTACCCACGGAATTAGCGGATAGATCACAAACACCACGGGACTCGGAAAACCGAGTATCGGAAAGCCTTCGAAAGCCTGGTGCAGCAGTATCCATAACTTCGCGCGAAGATCCGGCACTGGAGTTCCCGGTCCACGCCAGGATGTAACACGGATGCTGTCCGTGAGGTTGTGCAGCGCGATCATCAACAACCCGAAAGCAGCGATCGCGATTTTGGGCAAATGAATCAGCGCGGCAAGAACGATCATCGAAACGCCGATGACCCAGATCACTTGCAGAAACCCTAAAAAGCGGTAGTCAGGATTTAACGCGATCCCAAGCTTTACGATCGTCAGTTCGAGCACGATCAGCCACAGCCCGCGTGTAACCAGCAACCACGACAACTGCACCTTGCTCTTTCCGCGAGCGAGCTGCAAGTAAACACTCGTGCCGGCGAGAAAGACGAACACCGGCGCGCAGAAGTGTGTAATCCACCGGGTGAAGAACAGGAAAATGTTAGTGGTTGATAAATCTGTCGGATCCTCAAACCGCAGCGCCGCGTTGTGCACGAAGTCGCGCGTGTGGTCGAGCATCATGATGACCATCACGATGCCACGCAACAGGTCAACAGAGTTCACTCGTTTAGTGGTCATGGGAACTTTACACGAGGTTTACGCCGCAGATGAACGCGAATAAACGCGGATTGAATCAGCGTTCATTTGCGTTCATCTGCGGCTAAAGATCGATCGGCTGCGCGGAAATAACCTGGTCCAGCGAACGCAACGATTGCAGCGTTTCTTTATTCAATGGAGCATCGATTTCGATCACCGCCAATGCTTCACCACCACGCTCGCGGCGTCCGAGATGAAAGCGACTGATGTTCACGCCACCCTGCCCCAGGATCGTACCGATGCCACCAATCACGCCGGGCACGTCGTTACTGCGCGTCACGAGCATGTGGCCGTGTGGTGTCGCCTCGAGATTGAAACCGTCAATCTCCGTTATACGCCCTTCGCGCCGCTGTTCGCCATAGCCAAAGAGCGTTCCCGCAAGACTGTGTTTTGACTGACCGGCAGTTATTTCGGTGCGAATGGCAGGCAACATGTCTCCGCCGGTGCGAACGTAAGTGGTAGTTACCTTGATGCCACGCTCATCTGCGATCAGAAATGCATTGACGACGTTTACGCGCGCACTGATATCACGCAGCATTCCCGCAACAAACGCGCGCGTGACTGGCGCCGCATCGATGTCGACGATCTCGCCCGCATATTCAATCCTGACTTCGCTCACCGCCTTGTCGACAAGCTGCGCCTGGAATCGACCCATACTCTCCGCCAGCGCGACGTAAGGGTGAATCAGGTGAAACTCTTTCGTGCTGATGGCCGGCACATTTACGGCTCCGCGCACAACTCCGGTCAGGAGAAAGTCGCGCATCTGCTCGGCGACGGTGAATGCGACTCCTTCCTGCGCTTCCTTAGTTGAAGCGCCGAGATGCGGCGTCACGATCACTTGATCGAGTTGTAGCAACTTGTGATCGGGCGGCGGCGGCTCTTCGCTGAAAGCATCCAAAGCGGCGCCGGCGATTGCGCCACTGGTTAACGCTTCGTAAAGCGCTTCTTCGTCGACTAGACCACCGCGCGCGCAGTTGATGATCCGTGCGCCGTGCTTCATCTTGCCGATCGCGTCGCGATCGACGAGGCCACGTGTTTCTGAAGTCAACGGAGTATGGACAGTGAGAAAGTCGGCGCGCGCATAGACCTCATCGAGCGGGGCCAGTTCAATTTCCAGATCGCGCGCCTGCTCGGTTGCGATAAACGGATCGTACGCGACAATCAACATACCCATCGCACGTGCGCGCGAAGCAACGACACGCCCGATACGGCCCAGGCCGACGATTCCGAGCGTCTTGCCCTGTAGCTCAACGCCGATAAACTTCTTGCGATCCCAGCGTCCGGATTTAAGACTGCTGCTGGCTTGCGGGATCGAGCGCGCCAGCGAGATGAGCATGGCAATGGTGTGTTCGGCGGTGGTGATCGTATTGCCGTCGGGCGCGTTCATCACGACCACGCCACGAATCGTCGCCGCGGGAACGTCGATGTTATCAACGCCAACTCCCGCACGTCCGATGACGCGCAGGTTATTGGCTTCGTCGAGCAGCTCGGCAGTTACTTTGGTTTCGCTGCGGACGATGAGTCCTTCACAATCCTTCAGAGCTTCGCCCAATTCAGGCAGCGCCAGTCCCGGCCGTTTCTCTACCGTGAAACCCGAGGAGCGCAGTGGTCCAAGACCGCTGTCGCTCACGTCATCCGCCACAAATATTTTTGTATTCATAGTGCTTGCCAGTGAAAGCTTGGTATGGTAACAGTGCTGCCTTGATTGCGCCACACGGAGCACTTCCCGTAGTGGGTACAGCTTGATCATGTTTCACGCAAAGGCGCAAAGACAGCAAAGAAAGTCTTCCTTTGCGACTTCCTTGTTATCTTTGCGCCTTTGCGTGAAATTTAGGAGATGAGTATGGAGATTCTTGTTTATCAAAAGGGCGTACCCAGGATTCAAGAGAACTTTACGGCCGCGGATCTGCCGGAGTTATTGAAGGACGAACACGCCGTGATCTGGGTCGACATGGAATCGCCGAATGAGGCCGATGAACAAGTGCTCCTCGATGTTTTTAAATTTCATCCACTGACGGTCGAGGACTGTCGCGAGAATCGCCACTATCCAAAGATCGAAGAGTTTGACAATTATATCTATTTCATCGTCCACGGCGTGCGGGCCGAGATCAGCCCCGATCGATTCAATGCAATCGAGCTGGACGGCTTTCTCGGGCTTAACTATGTGATCACCTATCACCACGATATGTTTCGCAGCATCAACAACGTGAAGCAGCAACTGCGCACCACTCCGATAGCTTGCCAGCGCGGCCCTGCTTACTTGTTACACCAGATCCTGGACCAGGTAGTCGACTTCTATTCACCTGTGCTTGATGATTTCGACGACCGCATTGACAAGCTTGAAGAGGACATCTTCACTTTGAAGCGGCCCAACAACGAGATCCTCACGGGGATTATGGCCCTGAAGCGAAGTGTGTTGCGTTTACGGCGTATCTCAGGCAAACAGATGGACATTCTTCATCGCATGAGTCGCGGTGAGTTTGTATTGATACCAGATGCCATGCGGCCGTTCTATCGCGACGTTTACGATCACCTGGTCCGCGTGGTTGATCTGTCGGAGAGTTATCGCGATCTCATCAGCGGCTCGCTGGAGGCTTACCTGTCGGTGGTGTCGAACCGGTTAAATGAAATCATGAAGGTGCTGACGATCTTCTCCGCGGTCATGCTGCCGTTGACGTTTATCGCCGGCGTTTACGGCATGAACTTCGACAACATGCCCGAGCTGCATTCGCGCTACGGCTATTACGCGGCCTGGGCAATCATGATTGTGGTGGCGGTGGGAATGTTGCTGTTCTTCAGACGACGCGGATGGATTGGCGGCGGCGGCTCGAATGAGAAGGAAACGCCGGAAAGTTGATCACACGGGATCGACGTCTTTTAAATCACCTGATTCATCAAACGCGCCATCCGGACTGGGCAACTTTGTATTGTCTGACTGGTCCTTAACCGATGCCTGCTTCTCTTCCAAATCTTCCAGCGTCTCTTTGCTGGTCGCGTCCTTGCCGATAGATTCTTTGCGTTCCATATTCCGCTCCTAAAAAAACTTCATAAAGATCGTCACGAGCACTGCCGCATAAACTCCCGCGACAAGATCGTCAAACATTATCCCGGCACCACCCTTAATATCTTGAAGTCTATTGGCAGGATATGGCTTAACAATGTCGAAAAAGCGGAAAAGTACAAACGAAATCATTACCGCCGCGATGGACCATTGCTTAAAAAGCGCCAACGGCAACGTCGCAATGAGCTGGCCCGCGACTTCATCAACGACGACCTTACCCGGATCCTTTCGCCCCGCAAGCTCTTCAGTTCGGGAGCCTGCCCAGATGCCCGCGAATGTAACCACGATAATAGCAACAACGAGCCCTGCTACTGTTCGACTGAGCAGTAAAAAGATCCCCACTCCGACCAGCGATCCAAACGTCCCCGGAATGAGCGGCAGGTAACCGACGCCACACGTCGCGATCGCAAGGGCGAGATAGTCAGCCGCGGATGACGCGGATTTAGATCCGGATTCCATCCGTGTTATCCGCGGTTAATATTCTTCCAACGAGGTCGTATTCGTGACCCTCAGTTATTTGAACGTTAACGAGATCTCCTGCCGCCGGAACGATCCCATCCGGAACATCGTTAATCAGCACACACCCATCAATGTCCGGCGCCTGCGTCTCCAGTCTTCCCTGCCACAGTAGTTCGCTTTCCTTCGACTCACCCTCAAACAACACTGGCACCACTTCCCCGACTCGCGCTCGATTCTTTCGGCGCGAGATCTTCGCCTGCTCTTTCATCAGCGCATTACGACGTCGCACCGCGATCTTATGCGGAACTTTCTCAGCCAGATCGAACGCCGGCGTGCCTTCTTCGTCCGAGTAAGTAAAAACACCGATGCGATCGAATTCAACGTTCTTGATGAACGACATCAACTCATCGAAGTCGTCCTCAGTCTCACCCGGAAAACCGGAGATGAACGTGGTTCGCACTGCGATACCAGGTACACGTTGCCGCACGCGCTCGATCAGTCGCTCGAGACTCTTGCGATTGCCCCCACGCTTCATCAATTTCAGAACGTTTTGCGAAGCGTGCTGCAGAGGCATGTCGAGATACTTCACCGCCTTGGGCTCTTCGGCAAGCACGTCGAGAAAGGCGTCGCTGATGTGCGTCGGATACGTGTACATGACGCGTACCCATTCGATGCCGTCAACGTGAGCGAGCTCGCGCAGCAGACGCGCGAGCGCGTCCTGCTTCCCGAGATCTTCGCCATAGCGCGACGAATCCTGCGCCACGAGGATGATCTCCTTGACGCCTTCTTCAGCAAGCTGGTGAACCTCGGCGACGATCGATCCGAAGCGACGGCTGCGGAAATGCCCGCGCATCTGCGGAATGAAGCAGAACGCACACGGCCGATCACACCCTTCCGCGATCTTTACAAACGCGTAATGCGAAGGCGTGGCCAACACGCGTGGCGTCGATTCGTCGTAGAGATACGTTGCGCTCTGATTACCGATCGGCACGACCGGAAGCGAGCGAGTGTTGGTTTTGGGATCGCAAACGGCGAG
>DATENQ010000133.1:0-19915 GCA_035275005.1 Pyrinomonadaceae bacterium
TCGGCGAGCTCTTCGGGGCGGCCGAGGCGACCGGCTGAGGTCCAGAAGTCGTGCATCTGTAGTAAACGATCCGGTAAGGCTTGAGCGAGATCCGTGTCGAAGATACCGGCCGCTATCGCATTCACTCTCACGCCAAACGTCGCCGCCTCGCGCGACAAGCATTTCGTGAAACCGATCATCGCCGCTTTCGAAGTTGCGTAGTGTACGGCGGTCGGCAGTGCGCGCATCGCGCCGATCGAGGTGATGTTGAGGATGATTCCCTTGCGCTGCCTGATCATCTGTTTGTAGATCGGCTTCGTAACGGCAAACAAACTGTCGACGTTGGTGTGAATCACTTCATCCCACGCGCGATCGGTCGTCGTAGCGAAATTGTCGCCGCGGTTGATGGCGGCGTTATTAACGAGAATATCGATCCCGCCCCACTTCTCGACCAGCTCGCGTGTAAGTTTCTTCATCCCGACGCGATCGATAACGGAAATCTTAGCGTTGAACGCGCGCCGGCCATGCGCTTCGATTTTTTGACTCATTTCCGCGGCGAGGTCGTCACGCGAGTTGTAGCTAAAAGCCACGTCCGCACCCTCGCGCGCAAACACTTCGCACATTGCCGCACCTATACCACGCGTTCCACCGGTGATGAACGCGCGTTTTCCCTCAAGCAACAGACTCACTTAGCTATGTTTCTCCTAAAAGTAGACGGGGGTTAGTTCAAACGCCGCGGCAGATTAAACCGTGAAAACCTCTACACAGTCAATTCGAGCCACGAAAACGAACAAAAGTTTGAGCCATAAAAAGGCACCAAAGGCTCAAAAAATCACTTTGTGCTTTTTGTGCCTTTTTGCGGCTCAAGCTGTTCTTCTTTGCCAAAACGGAGCACCCGGCCAGCGTTTTTCAGCAGCGTAAGTAGCTCCCAGCTTCTGCTGGTAGGCCTCGAATATAGAGCGCGTAATATGATGGTATTGCGTCAATGAAAGTTGATTTCCTTTGAGATAACTGTCCACCGCCTCGGCGGCAGCGAGTCCGGTAAAGAGCGCATTGAATAGCCCCTGAGACGAGAGTGGATCGAAACTCATAGCGGCATCGCCCACAGCCAGCCAACCGTCTCCTGCTGGAGGATCGAGCACTGCGCTGCGCGCCGAAGTGATAAAAGTCTCGCCGTCGGAAACAAAGCTTACACTAGCCAGAAGCGAAGCAAGTTCCTGCGCCTCCTCAAGCCACTCGATCACTCCATGTCGCTTGCCATGAAGATCGGCATCGGTATGAAAAGCAAGAATTCTCCGCTCCTGCGGAATCGGAGCCGTGTAGAACCAGCCGTTCCTCACTGCTTGTACATAAGTCATTCCGCGCGCGCCACTCGCTTGATCGCGTCCGTACAAATAACAACAAACCAAATTCTCCAGCACTCTGGATTTCTGACCGAGCTTGCGCACAAGCGGCGCGGATTGTCCACCTGCATCGATAACAAAGCGCGCAGTCACCTCAATCGCATTCTGATCTGTCTTAAGACGAACGAACCATTTCTCGTCGTGACGTTGCAGATCATCCAACGTCGCCGGACTCAACAGCTCCGCTCCACGCTCCTGCGCAAGTACACGCAACCAGCATTCAAAACGCGGACGATCCAAATGCCAACCATGTCCGTCCGGATCGCGCAGGAAGTCTCTTTCTTCAGGTTCTGAACTTCCCCACACCGATCGATTGCCATACCACGGCTCATGCTGCTCGCGTAAAAAACTCTCGAGCAGTCCCATGTCGGCGAACAGCCGTCGCGCCGCGGGGACGAGTGATTCGCCCACACGCGGCGCGACTTCTGCACGACGTTCAACGATGAGAACGCGCTGGAACGGAGCGAGGTTTATCGCAGTGGCACACCCCGCCGGACCCGCCCCGACGATCACAACATCTACGTCTTGCACCTAACGACGCCTCAACCCATAGGGGAAACGATGGACCTTCTCGATACCCGTAAGGTCCACATCCTCCGGCGATTTATCAGGTTCGTGCGATAGGCCTCGAATCTCCTTCTCCTCCAATGACGCAATCGCTTTGCGCAGCATACGAGACGGCGGCAATTGCTCCACTTCCATCGTTTCAGGAAAGTCCGGATCGCCAGGCCCCGGCAGCACCTCGACCACACCCAGCTTCCCGTAATCACGGATCATGTTGTTGATCTGATCGGTGTAACTCTTCGTACCCAACCCGCGAAGCCATGAGGCGCGATTCGCAAATGCCGCGAGACGTTCACCCATCGGACGATCCTTATCCATCACGACGTCGTAACTCTCTTTGGTCAGCACCTGATTCGGAACGCGCGCCGGCCAGAACGTCGGCACATACGGGTCGTAGCTCTTGAGATAACCGGAGCGACAACTCGCCGTGTCGGTCTGCCACGGCACCGCCATCCAACGTGTGACACCGCCGGGCACCTGACCTGCCATTGGACCATTAGGCAGCGTCAGAGTGTCCTGGGTAATAGCGGCGCCGTACTGCGGTTCGATCCAGTCGGCGTCGGCATGATCGAGGCGGAAGGCCGCCATGTACATCATCGAGTCGCGCATGGGCCAGGTCATTTCACAACCCGGATGAAATGCGTCGGCGAGGCAATGCTCCATCGAAGCTTTGTCGAGCGTGGCAGGTTGATCGGCGACGGGTACTTCCTCGATGCGGCGCGGTGGCTGACGGTTGGGATCGTAATCAGCATCGAAGTCGCCCATGGCCCACTGTTTCAGGAAACCGAGCTGAGTATCAGTCAGGGCAGCGTTCTGCCGCGGTGTTTCGGCAGGTGGAATGTTCATCGCATCGCCGTAAAGCCAGGGCCAGGGAGTCGGCGACCACGAGTCACGATTGAAATCGCGGAAATGATTGCCGAGGGTGAGTCGCATTTCCCTGCTGTTCGGAGAGGGATCAGCGAGCCGCGCCATAACCTCGGGATTCGTCCACTCGTTTGGCGAGCGCCAGCCGAAAGCAGCCGCGAAGCCGGCATTTACCCATTGCAGGTTTGACATTCGCTCAAACAGCGGGCGGATGTCCTGATCGAACGAGGGACGCGCGGGCTTCGTCAACATGTTTGCGCTGATGGCGACGTCGCGCATTACATCCCACATTGTGCGAACGGACTTTTGCATGGGCGCGTAGTTTGGTGGGCCAACAATCACCCACGCCGGAGCAACGTTTAACTTCTGTCCCTGGTACGTGACTTTTGCTGTGACTGGTCCATCAGAGATGTCGTCGTGCCAACCTTCATTGTTCGCAAAGGTGATCGCGACGGTGCCATCGAAACTTGCCGACTTGCCTCGCCCGCCCAAAACAATCAAGCGTCCGGCTTCATCGGTCCGCACTTCACCGAGATAGACAGGCGTACCCATAAACTTACCGGTGTCGAACGTATGTTTCTTGCCGCCGCTTTGGTTGCGACCTTCGATCGTGCGCGCGCCGGGATCGATCACGAGTTGCGAACGATCTGGGACGGCTGCGTTACGTAAAAGCGATGGTGGCGCCGCCGGAGCTTCAGGTATGTCGAGCGCGAGTTGGAATTGGTACCAGGCAGACTTCTTGTTTGCGAGATGCACCGTCCACTCGATCTTTGCTTCCGCGGCGGTTAGTTCACGAACGGCCCTGCCTTCGGCATTCAAACCGTAGATGCGGAAGCGTGCTGCCTGCCGCTTCAAGGCGCCTGTTGCACCGCGATAAAAGCCAGGCGCTTCCGGAACCGGATCGGGAACTTCGGGACCGATAAAAAAGTCGTTATCGCTATTCCCCAAACGCGCGACACCGATGCCCGGATAGATCGCGGCTTTCACGATGCAATCGTCGTCCACCGGTGGCAATACCACGATTGGTTTCGGCTCATCAGGCTCACGCGTCGTCACGCCGTTTACGTTGCGACGCTCGGTCGCGCTGCTGGCGTAGACTAGTCTGCGGGCTTGCGAAATGCTTCCCACCGGCTCGTGCTCCCGCAGACAATGCCACGGATTGAAAGCGAGGTTTTCGCCGTAGTTGGCCTGGCCCAAGGCGCGGATGTCCTGTCGCGGCAGAATCAACGTGCCAACGTGGAGGGGCTCGCTCTCAGACTCACTCCATCTGACTGTCGCGGCGTCCAGCGGCATGGACTGGTCGTTAGTGCGGAGTTGGACGAGGAACCGGAAGCGAGCTTCGCCGGTGCGCAGTCGCAGCGCCAGGTCGGTCGCGAGATAGTCGTTCACGTCGATGGGCGGCTCGCCGTCGGCAATCTGTTCCGGCTCGAGTTTGTATTTGACGTATCGATCTTTACCGAACGCGTAAGGCAGCACGCTCCAATACGTCGCCGTCAACACGCTCAACTCGACCTTCTCCATCTCGTCGAGGATTCTCTTCGTGACGGGATGGGTATTGAGATAAGGATCGTAGTCGCCTTGAACGACGCCAGCCTTCGTGAATTCGCACATGTCCTCCGCGGTGTCGACAAAGAAGACGTCGTGGTTCTGCAAAATGAAATCGTGTGTGTTGCCATCGCCCATCAACTTCTCTCCGGGAACGTTGAAGAGCTTGATGCCGACGCCGCAAGTCGTTTTCAGATCGGGATTGGTGGGAATGGTGTCGCTGGAGAAACGGATCCACGCGGGAAACTCCTTTTCCTTCAACGCGAACACACCGACTCGTAAATCTTTGGGCAGGTCCGGACGAACTTCGAAACGCGCACACGCGACGCCGTGAGGTTTGAGAAAAACTGGTCTGCGAGCGGGGGTCTGGCCCTGCTTGATGCGGCGTGTCTGAACGATGTCGACAAACATCTGCTTTAGTTTGCCGTCGGGATCGTCCGCGCAGTTCCAGCAGGCATCGGCGCCATTCGGCTCCGACTTTTTCTTTGATTTTTTCATTCGATGAGAGCTCCTGATTAGATCGAGTGTAGGAATTTCTTGCGCCACGGATTATACGGATAAAATCCGGATTTTCATCCGTGTAATCCGTGGCTAAATTCGAGCGTGGCTGAAAGTGAGTGCTGGACGAAGTCAGTGCGGATTTCGCTGTAGTGCAGGCCCTGACGCAGTCCGCCAATCGCGTAGTCCGGATTGGGAAGGATCGATCGATCTCGTTCCTGGACAATGAGTTGATCGAGAAAGCTAAAGCCTCGCGCGCACGAATCGAGATAAGTTTCGCGCCGGTCGCCACCGGCGATGGACAAGGCGGCGGCGAGACCTTCGAGATAAACCGCGGTGGTGTAACCGGGCGTGCCGGGTTGATGATCGTTGATGAAGCCGCCGGTCTTGTCCTGCTGATAGCCGAGGAGCCAGTCTGCGATCTCGAACGTCATCTCGGCGAAATGCGGTTCGCCGGTCACTTGCCCCCACTTGCTGAACGCCAGCAACAGCCATGTGACGTGTCCGAAGTGGCGTTTATAGCGAAAGCGATGACGATAATATTGAAAACTGCGGCGCAGTCGTTCTTGATCTATCGTCGAAGCGTTTTGTTCGCAAGCGACAGCGAGTGCGAGAAGCACCTGGCCCGGGAAATAGTCCTGGTACGGATCGAGGAGTGATTGATCGTCAGCGTTTGTGTGAGTGGCGATGCGGCCGTGAGGAAGCTCGATCCGGGCCCACAGCGCGGCGGCGAGATCCTTCATTAACGAACGGCGCGGATCGTGGTTGTCTAAGTTGCTGAGCGCGAGTAGCAGAAATGAGATCTCGGCAGCAGTGTCGTGGACCGTGTTTGCGAGCAGTGAATCAATCACTTTTCCGGCAGCGTTCTTTAATTCATCCCCGCCGAGAATGTTGTACGCCCGCGCCAACACCCACGCGCCATGAGCTTGTCGCGCCGGATCGCCACCCTCGAATAAACGGTTGTGAAATGGTTGATAAGAGGAGAAGAACGTGCCGTCTTCGCGCAAATGTTTGAGCAGGTAACGCAGGTGCAGTTTGCGATGTCGAGCGACTAACTGCTCAACCGGCGGCAGGTCTGGTTGCGGCGGAGCAAAGCCTCCAACCGTGGGCCAGACGCCTTCGCAACCTGCGAACCAGGTAGCACAATCGAACCGGCACCAGTGGTACGGCGGCTCAGTCAATCCGGCCTTGTCGAGCACTGCATTTGCAAAACTCACATTGTTGAGATTCCAAAGACCGGCGACGAACGGAAGCAGCAACCCGATTCGCTCGCCCTGATAGACCATGAGCGCCTGATCGCCATGACGGTAATAGTTAACAACTTCTTCCGGCGGGCAGTATCCCAGCGCGAGCGGATCAAAAAGCAGCGAAACAGTAACCGCGATCGAATCGACATCAACCGGCGCGGCTTCGGCAAATCTCTCATCACGAAGAGCCGCCCCGACAATCTTCTTTAGATCATCGTCGAGCTTGCGTACCGCCAAACCCATGCAACCCCGCAGGTGTCCTTCGATGTAGATCGTCACGTATAACGACTCTACGTTTTTCGGAAGCAGATCATCAGGCAACGGCGACGTAGTTTCAGCACGGTTGAATAGATGGCCCAGCACGAGGTCACGCGCGCGCGCTGCAATCGGACCACAAACGTTTTTATCTTTATGCCATGGCAGTTGTTCAGGCGCGGGAACGCCGGTCGGTTGCCAGTCCTCATCCGGCTCAACCACCTTCACGACCTCATGACGAAAGAGCTCATACGGCTCGAACGATATAAGCTTTGCATTTTTTATGCGCGCGTGTTGAAACTGCGCCCACTCGTTAACGATGCCGGGCATGCGCGGCAAGGCGCCGCCCATTATTTGGCGCCGCTCCAGGCTCCGCACCACGATCCCGTAACGATCGTTATCGAGCTGACCGGGATTGCACAGCTCCAACGCACTGAAGAACGTCACCGCAAACGCGCTCTCATCGACTTTGCTCAGTCCTTCCTCGCGAGGCTCCAGAGTTGCCGCCGTACTCAACGAAGCCATCACCACGTCGTCCGCCGCCGACCGCGATATCTCGCCCGGGAAGTGCCAGAACCCGCCACGCGCGTGGCGTCGGTGAAGGTTCTCACGCGAGCGAATGCTCACCCACGCACCGCCGGCTGAGTCGTAGTCTTTATCGAGGCGCTCAGGAGGTCGCAAGAGCTTGCCTGACGAGAGGTATTCCGAAACAACGAGGCGCGCGAGCTGCGCCGGATGAAGATTTTCGGGAGCCTGTTCAGTGGACCACTCAAACGCGGGAAACCATTTCGACGGATTGGCCAGCGGCTTCTCTTCATCGTCCATGTGCGCGATGAAGTCGTCCCAGATGTCATAGACCGCTTCCATGTGATAACCACGCTCCTGCATCAGCGCGTAGCCGTTGCGCCAACCGAAGCGCACGAGGCAAATACCACCTTCGACGCGCAGCCCCGCGGCTTCGAGTCGCTCGACGGCTTCGGTCATGCACGTTCCGGAGCTCACCGAATCGTCGATGATGATCACCGGCTCACTCGGATCGATCTCGCCCTCGATCAGTTTGCATGAACCGTGCTGCTTTCGCTCTTTGCGGACGAGCAGACCGCGATAGCTGCTGTCCTGAAGCACGCATGATTGAAGGATCGGAACGCCCGTTAAGCCATACGTCGCGATCTGCTTGCCGTCGAAGCGTTTGAGTAGCCCCAACACGCACTGCCCGGCCAGTTCCGCTCCTCTGGGCGAGAGGGTGACGGAAAGTGAGTCGAGCATCCAACGCGCGGAGGTGCCGTCGCGCGAGAGCACCGGCTGCGTCTCCGTGCGATAAAGAATCCCGCGCCGCTGGAGCAAATCAAGCAACTCGGCGCGTCCTGATTGAAAACTCTCGGGAAGCGATCTGAGCGTAGTGGAAAGTGCTTCGCGCAACATCGATTATGGATGCTAACAAGGATGTCTCACGTAAAGGCGCAAAGGAGCAAAGAAAGGCGCGAATCCTTTGCTTCTTTGCGTCTTTGCGTGAAACATCTTTATCAATAGTAAGGATTCTCGGGGAGTGCCAAACTAAGATAACGATTATCGAGATAAATCATCAGGTCTTTCGCGACGAATTCTTCCAACGCACCCTCCACCCATGGAGCATCTGCAAACTTCGCCGCGATGTCTTTCCGGCTGCGAGCGTCGGCGCAGTACTCGTAAAGGTTTGCGTAATCGTCTGAATACGTTGTCGTCCGAGGCGAACAGTTGCGTCCATCCTCGATCAGGATCGTGGCCCACGCCTTTCGATAACGAAGATACGGCCGCGGACGCTGGCGCCAACGGTGTTGCCACACATCGACAGCCTCGAAGATCTCGTTGTACTCGTGGTCCTGAAGCGTGTTATCCATCTCATGCTCAAAGTAGTAGGAAACACGATTCAGGTCGAACCGATCCTTCGGAAACAGGTAGTCGTAACAAGCAGACGGAATCAATCGAGTGACCGACTGCGTCTCGGGCTCGGAATACATCGGCGAGCCACGATCCGCGCGCGCCTTCGCCACCGCCCACGGCGCCTGAAAGTGTGGAATCTTCGAGATCACATCACATTGCGCGCGATAATCGTCCAGCGTCTCACCCGGAAATCGGAGCAGGATGTTGTACAGGTTATTGATGCCGTAGTAGGTGGACCACTTGATCAGTTCCAGGTTGCGCACGCCGGTCGTGTGCTTTCGCATTAGCTTGAGAATGTGCGTCGAGAAACTCTCGACACCCGGCTGGATCGAAAACAGCCCACCCTTTCGCATCTGCTTCAGTTGCACGCGTGAAAGACTCGGGCGCACTTCGTAGTGAATGCGTATGTCCGTGTTGGCCGCGCTGAGTTGATTGAACAACTGATCGATGTAATCAGGCTCGATGATGTTGTCGATGGCGTTGAAATCGAGTATGCCGTAGCGTCGCGAGAGTTCGTCGAGTTGCTGAATAACGTTGTCAACTCGCTTGGAGCGAAACTCCATTCCGGCACGATTCAGACCGCAAAATGTGCAGTGGTTTTTTACGCCCCACCAGCAGCCGCGCGCCGTTTCGATCGGCAATAAAACTCCTTGCGCCTGATCGCAGTAGTGATAACCACCCTCTTTGCGCGCGTAGAAGTATTCGTCAAAATCCGGCACCGGAGTTTTGTTCATGTCGGCGAGGTTAGGCGCGCGTCCGGCATAAGCGATGCGATCTCCATCGCGCCACATCATCCCCGGCATCCCTGCCATTGATTGCCCGCTGTACAAACGTCGAATCGCTTTCGGAAGCGTTTCATCCGCGTCGCCGCAATGAACGTAGTCCACTTCCGGACAGCCCTTCATGATCTCTTCGGCGATGTCGTCTTCAAAAGTCGCGCCGCCCATCATGATCGGAATGTGCGGATAACGCTGCTTCAGTGCTTTTGCCAAAGCGATGCTGGCGAGCGTCTGTTGAAACACGACTGAGAAACCGATCACGCCAAATCGACTCCAGTCGACACTCTTCATGCACCAGTCGATAAACTCCGGCGCCGCTGTTTCACGCAAGCGTCGCAGATCGTCAAGCGAACAACCGGCCTTGTAGGCGATGCCTTCGAGACTGTCTCGATAAGCTTCAAAGTAACCGTCGTTGTCGGTGAAGTCGCCGAACGCGGCTTTGGTCCAAATCCATTCGCCCAGCATGCACGGATAAACGTCGGACAGCGTTTCGTTGATGCCCCAGCCAACCTGCGTTCCGAAATACATGAAGAGTGAAAAAGTCTGAACCGGAATGCCTTCGCGTTCCAGCGTGGGTTTAAGCAAAGCAAGTTGAAACGAAGGGAAACGTGCCGAGAGCGACGGCATGCTGATGAGTGCAACCGGTTTGAGTGAATCTGTTGTCATTGCGGTTGAATGTGCCGAGGCGCTGTTCAGAGTTCAAAATCGAACTCTGAACAAGCGGTCCTCGACGTTTGGTTAAGTCCGATTCTTAAGACTTCTTTGTCGGATTATCGGGCGCAACCTCGGGTATGGCTCCTCCGCCGGACTTCCGCGGCGAAACTTCCGGTGCAACTTCGGGATGTGGTTGCGGTTCTCTCAGCGGTGCGATTTCCGGAATTGGTCGTGGCGCTTTTTCAGGCGCGATTTCGGGTGCGACTTCCGGAATTGGTCGCGGTTTTTTCTCCGGCGCGATCTCTGGAACCGGTCGTTTTTCCGGTGCGATCTCGGGGATGGGCCGTTTCTGTGGGCTTATTTCCGGCGCGACTTCCGGAATCGGTTTTATTTCAGGTGCGACTTCCGGAATCGGTCGTGGTTTTTTCTCAGGCGCGACCTCTGGAATCGGATATGTCTCTGGTGCGACTTCCGGAATCGGATATGTCTCAGGCGCGACTTCCGGAATCGGTTTTATCTCAGGAGCTATTTCTGGGATCGGTCTTATCTCGGGCGCTATTTCAGGAATTGGTCTTTTTGAGGGCGCTATTTCCGGCTGGACCTCAGGTTTAATCGTTTTATCGTTCATGAATATTCTCCCAAAAGTTATGGCTGATGGCGCATAACAAAATATAGAGGCACGGATCGCGGACGTTGAGTTTCAAGTGAAGAGCTAACAACGGAGAGACCGTTGCAGCAAAGGTTTCGGGTTACGAGGGAACGCGCGCAGCGTAATGCTAAACGGTGGTCCTGTCAACAAAAAAGAGCCACAAGGACCACCGTTTGGAAGAAGTCACCTGAACCAACTGACAAACGTGAAACGTTCGCCACTCGTTACCGGCACAACTTCATGAAAAATGTCGGACTTGAAGGCGACGAGCAATCCGGTTTCACCCATCAACGGAAATGTCATGGTCTGATCGTAAAAGTTGAGTGAGCCACCAGAGAACGAGTCATTCAAAAACACGACGATCGATATTCGCCGGATTCGCAAATGATCGAAGTCGTTCTGATCTGAGTTGCCGTCCTGGTGACGAACGAAAAAATCGCCTTTTTCATAACGCAAAAACTGGGGCGGCTCGCAGTCTATCAGAGGCGTGGCAAAGTGATTTTCGAGCGCTGGTTTCTGGCTCAATAACTGTTCGTGGATTCGTGAAAACGTTTCCCTGGCAGGATGAAGGCTGGTCGTCTTGCGAACCGTTTCGTGAATCGTGCCCTCAGTGCCTTCGATGTAGACGGGCGCCTGTGTTGTCGGAGCCAAAAGCAACTCCTCCCGCAAACTCGCACAGCTATCCGCATCCAGAAAGTTCCGGAGCAGAAACAGATTGAAATGTGCTGCCAGATCTGACTCAGACATTTTTGAAAACAATTCTATCCTCGAAGACGCAACAATCAAGGCCGGTGTTGAGCAGGCATTCGATCGCGTCCGCGGGTGTTTCGATTATTGGCTGACCCATCCGGTTGAATGAGGTGTTGAGTAGAATCGGCACGCCGGTCTTCTCGTAAAACTGTTTCACGAGCTCGTAGAACCGGCCGTTGTTGGTGTGCGTCAGCGTTTGCACGCGGCCCGTTCCATCGACGTGTACGATCGCCGGTACTTCGTTCTTTCTTTCGCGATTCACTTCGATTACGCGAAGCATGAACGGACTCTCCGGCGCAGTATCGCCAAAGTCGAACCACTTCCCTGCCTCTTCAAGCAGCACCGCCGGCGCGAACGGTCGAAAAGGCTCTCGCATCTTCACACGCCGGTTCAGCGTCTCCTTTGCGTCCGGCCGGCGTGGATCGCACAGAATGCTGCGTTGACCCAGCGCGCGCGGACCGAGCTCAGAACCGCCGTCGAACCAACCGATGATCTTTCCGTCGCACAACAGCTCAACTGCATCGGCCAAAACATCCGTGGAATAAACCACTCGAACATCTTCCCTCGCGTCGAGCGCAGCGGAGACGTCCGCGACCGTATAGCTGCGCCCCGGAGCATCGTGCAGGATCGGGCGTTGCGAGTTGTGTTGCGTGAGTTGCCACAGCCCGTAATAAGCGGCGCCGATCGAGGTGCCGCTGTCCTCTGCCGCGGGCATGATGTACACATTTTTGAAGCCCGACTCGCGAATAATCCTCTCGTTAGCGACGCTATTCAGAGCCACGCCACCGGCATAACAAAGATTCTCGCTACCGCACAGTTCACGTATGTGCCGGACCAAATAGAGCACCGCGTCTTCGAGCGCGGCCTGAACCGATCCCGCGAGCACTTCATACTCACTCGCGTGGTTGGGCCAGCGCTCCTGGTATCGATAAAACCGTGGCACCGTGTCTTTAAAGTGAAACCGTCCATTGACGACGTCAAAGAAGTCCCCAGCGGCAAACTCTGCTCGTCCGTAAGGAGCCAGTCCCATGACCTTCCCTGCTTCGGTCGCTTCACCAAATATCTGTTGCGCGGCGGCAGAAAACATCCCGCCAAGACTGCCGAACGAAGGCATCTCGCCGTCGTACATCACCAGCCACGCGCCGCGTTCGATCACGTGCTTCTCGAGCGGCGCGATCGTCGTGCCCGACGCGTGATAAAGCGAGATCGTCTCCCAGCTATCAGGGGCTTTGTTGCCGTTCATTACTTGTAACTCTTCCGCGGTGAAGTCACTGACCGGCGAGCCCGTGCCATCGATAATCAGCACCGCTGACTCCGCAAAACCCGAGGTCGCAAAAACGCTCAACGCATGTCCGTAGTGATGTGGGATAGTTAGAGTTGGAACTCTGTTTGTAATGACGTTCAGAAAAGGTTCGAGACGGAGATCGTGCACCTCGTCTTGTTTGCGTCCCTGAATACAGAGCACGACGAGGCTCAACTCGGAAGGATCTATTCCAGCATAGTTCAGACAGTAAGCGACGGCATTAGACGCCTTCGCGCCGTAAATCCGGTGTCGCTTAATTCGCGAGAGACGTTCCTCCTGGATCGCGACAACGATCCGGTCGCCTTTCAGTAAACAGGCGGAACCGTTGTGCGAAGCACTTATCCCAAGAATCCAGGGTTCTTTGCTCATGCTGAGAAAGCCATCCACAGATCACACAGATTTTTTCTGTGTAATCCGTGGATTGATTGGGGGGAGGAGTTTCAGGAGACGCTGGTAAGCCTTTCTTGCTTCCCTCATGTTCTTTTCATAGCTCTTCGCAAGCACGCGCACGTCGCCCTGACAGAACGGGCAGACCTTCGTGTCGGACATTACGTGTCGATTGCAACCGCGACAGATGATCAGGTCCTTTGCGGGTTGACGACTCTTCGCGGATTTGATCTGAACCAGTGTGCTGCTCGCCACTGCCAATCTATGTTCATCGACAGTTTCTGTAATCAACTCAAACTGTCCGTGATCGAAAGGAACGCCGGGAGCCTTTTCCACCTGCGCGATTCTCTCTCGCAAACCCTGCTTTGATAACTCCAGCGCTCGATGATGGCAGTACGGATTATTCCCTGCCTTTCCGAACAACACGTGCGTGGTCCAGGTGCAGCCGGCTTTGCACACGTCAGCGTAGTAACAACTGCCGCAGAAGCCCCACAACTCCGTCGTCCCGCGAGCGCGGTTGATACTCAACTCATCCGTCTTCCACCAGATCTGTTTCAGATTACGATCGCGAATGTTGCCGCCTGCGTAAGGAGACGTAGGCAGCGAAGGACATCCCTTGATCGTGCCGTCAGCCTCGATCCCGAGCGTGTTCTGTCCGGCATTGCAACTGGTCCAGTGGATCCGATCGTCACCACTGCCGCGCCACAAATGTTCATAAGGCCCGAAATAACCGATGTTGTTACCTGGCAACAGCAGCAACCCGCGATCCGCGCCTTCCTGATAAAGCTCGGCGAGCAACGGCATCAGCTCCAGCAACTCGTAAGGTTGCAGCAGCAGTTCCGGATGGTCAGCGGCCCTGCCCATCGCGACTGTCAGTTGCACCTGCCAACTCTTCGCGCCCGCGTCGATGAAAAGCTCCATCAACTCGCGAAGCTGTGGAATCACGAGCGAAGAGATCTGCGTATTGACGCTCGACGTGATGCCAGACTTCTGCACCGCCTTCAGCGCCTTGAAAGCCGCGTCGAACGAGCCTTTTACGCCTCGCAACCGATCGTGAACGTCGCGTAACCCGTCGACGGAAATGCCGAGCGCCTGCAAGCCCGCATCGACCGCCGACTTGATGCGATCTTCAGTCAGGTTGAGCCCGCCGGACTGCATCGTGCAGTCCATACCCTGGTCTCTGATCTCGCGGATGATTTTGAGCCAGTCACGGCGGAGGTAGGCTTCGCCACCGATGAGCGTCACTTCTCGCGTTCCCATGCGCGCGAGTTGGCGCACGAGGTCGAGACACTCATCGGTGGTCAATTCTTCCGGTCGACGTTTGCCGGCGCGCGAGCCGCAGTGGTGACACTTGAGATCACACGCGAGAGTGATCTCCCAAACTGCGTGCACCGGTACAAACGACGCGCGGTCACGCGAAGAAAGATAACGCGCTGGACCAGCCATCAAATTAATTCCCGACTGACTATTTCTTTTTAAGTGCGCCCTCGAGCTGCTTCAGTGCTGACTGCGCGTCGGTTATCCATTTACGCGCGCCGGCCGCGACGTTTTTCATTTCCTGAGCGTCGCCGCGTGCAATCGCGCCGCGAATAGCTTCACCGTACGGCGGTACTGGTCCAGATTCGGTTCGAGCAGCTTTCGACGTGCCGGCTTTCTTAGTCGACTTCTTTGTGGTTTTACGAGCGGGCATAATGGCCTCCGTTATCTGAATGGTGAGCAATCAGTTCTGAGACACAAATAAAACGATGTGACTGAGAATACGTGGTTCTTAGTTTATCGAAGCGAGCTTGTCAAGACTTTATTATTGCTCCTACACTTCGCTTAAGCAGGCTTCTCAGAAAAATCCTCTGCTCGACGGACAGCCGTAGAAGTCTTCACGCGTACCCACACACAAAGGAGAAGATTGATGACGAAATTTGCCCAGAAACTTTCAGCGCAGGCTTTTTGCGCAATGAGTCGCTCCCTAACGTTGGCACTGTTTCTCACGCTCTTCGGAGTAAGTACAGTGCTCGCTCAAACCAGGGCTTATGTCGCGAATATTAATGACAATACTGTCTCAGTAATAGACAGCACGACCAACACTGTCACCGCTACTGTTCCAGTCGGACAAAATCCTATTACGGTAGCTGTCACGCCGAATGGGGCCTTTGCCTATGTGGCCAATCAGGGTAGCCACACGGTCTCAGTGATAGATGCAGCAACCAACACTGTAATCGCCACTGTGCCTGTTGGACTAACTCCATGGGCAATAGCGATGACGCCAAGTGGCGCTTTTGCCTACGTGGCAAATCAGAGTAGCAACACTGTCTCAGTCATAGATACAGCAACCAACACCGTAACAGCCACTATCCCTGTCGGATTGCAACCACTTGGAGTAGCCATTACGCCGAACGGGGCTTTCATCTACGTCGGGAATTCCGGCGCCGGTACTGTCTCGGTGATTAACGCAGCAACCAATACGGTGAGTGCAACGATAAGCGGATTTTCATTTCCGGGGAATCTAGCCATCACGCCTGATGGAGCGTTTGCGTATGTAACCAATCAGGGAAACGGCTCAGTCAGTGTGATAAATACAGCAACCAATACAGTCACGGCCACCATACCGGTTGGTGTTAATCCCACGTTTCTCGACATCACGCCTGATGGGGCGTTCGTGTATGTATCGAACTTTTTTAGCAGCAGTGTTTCAGTGATCGACACGGCGACCAACACTGTGATCGCTACTATTCCTGTTGTGCTGGGTTTGCCGGCAGGAGTTGCTATTAACCCGGATGGAACTTTTGCCTATGTGGCAATTCTTACCGCCAATGTAGTGTTACAGATAGATATTGCCACCAACACTGTAACGGCTAGCATACCGGTCGGAAACGGTCCGGCAGGTATAGCTTTCCCAACGAGGGCACCCACAGCGGTGGATCCAATCGACTCGTTGATTGCCCAGGTGCAAGCATTGATTGCTGGAGGTAGTCTTACACAAAGTCAGGGCGATGCGTTGATCGGCAAGCTTCGCGAGATCAAGATCAAAATCAACAACGGCCAGACAAACGGAGCTTGTAATCAACTCAGTTCGTTCATCAATCAGGTCCACGGCTTCATCAACAACGGCTCGCTCACAGCAAGTCAGGGTCAAGCGCTGATTGATGCCGCGAATGCCATAAAGTCCAGCCTCTGTTGAGGTTTGAGCCGCAGATTACGCGGATGAACGCAAATCTGATCCGCGTTCATCCGTGTAAATCTGCGGCTCAAACTTGACTTTACGCTAGGCGGAGATGACTTCACTCAGTGCGGCGGGTTCGGGTTGGGGGATGAGGGCGGCGATTTCTTCGACGATTTGACGGGTGGCGTCGGGGAGGGCGAGGCCGGCGGTGGCGGCGCGCATGCGGGAGTAATGGACTTCGTCTTCCATCATGCGACGGACCACGGGGACGATATCAATTGATCGCTTGAGCATCACGCCGGCGCCGCGTTGGGCGATCAGGTTTGCGGTTCCGGCTTCCTGCGGCATGGGTTCGGTGATGACGTCGGCGATGATCGGAACGCGGCAGGCGAGCGCTTCGAAGGTCGTGAGACCGCCGAGTTTTGAGATCATGACGTTCGCGGCGCCCATCAGCTTTTCAATCTCGTCGGAATAACCAATCACCTTAACCGGGAACGGCGCCTCGAGCGCGATTGATTCGGCTACGACGCGGAGATCTTCGTTCTTTCCGGCCAGGAAAATGGCTTGCACGTCGAGCTCACCACGCACCAGTTCACGAAAGATCTGCGGAATGTTGCCGCCGCCGATCCAGCCTGCGTTTACAAAGACAGTGAACTTCTCCGGATCCAAACCGAGCGCGCGGCGCGCGGCCTGGGCCGCCTCTTCACCGGGATATGCAAACTTCGGATGAACAGGCAGACCGGAAATCTTGATCCGCTCCGGCGAGACTCCGTAGTCGATCAACTGGCGGCGCGCGTCCTCGCTCGCGACTAGATACAACGTCACGTCGTCACAAGCCCAGCCTTTCCAAAAACCGTAACAAGGATCGGTCACGACAGAGACGAGGGGTATGCGGTTCGAAAGATTCAGCTCCTTCAACACACGCGCGAAGATGTGCTGCGTGAGTGGATGCACGCTGACGACGATATGCGGACACCAACGCTCAAACAAACCCGCAACGTAAGGCACGCAGCGTTTGTGAAAGAACCGGCTCGTCTCCGGCCGGACGTGGTTCATACACCAGTAGAAATACTTCATCCAGTGCTGCCGGTTGCGCAGTATCCAGTTGTACAGACGCACGAGCTTGGCGCTGAGATGATGCGATTCTTCAACCGCGCGCACGACTCTGATCGCATACGATTCGCTATCAAGAAACTTCTGCACACCCGCGACAATCGCCGCCGCGGCGGAACGATGTCCGCCACCAGTGTCAGACGAAATGATCAGAATCTTCGGGATGCGCTGCTGCATTTTTAGTTTAAATCCGCGACCGGCACTCCTGAGTGATCACTCTTCTCCACGGCCTTTCGGGCCTTCTTCATCTCTCTCTCCAGCTTCTTGATCTGGATCAAGTGTCCCGGATTGAACGGCAGCGACGGGTAGTAACTATTCGACTCATGCGTGCAGAAACAGCCATCGTGCGCCTTCTTGCGACGCGCCTGCATCGCCGGCGACAGCCATAGTTTCTGGAAGTTCCAATCAAAGTCGCGCAGGTTGCCGACCGGCTCGAGGTTCTCGCACGACGAGACGGTGCCTTCATCGTAAATCACACCACCGGCCGTACCTGCGTAACACGTCATCTGCGCGGTCTGCGTCTCTTTTGTTTTCGCGATCAGACCGTGCATGTAGATGTCGATCGCGGCTTTGAAGAAACCAGCCTTGCCGCCGTAGTTGTTCTTGATCGCGGCATGACGCGAATCGTCGTCGATCATCCGGGCCAGTTTCGCGTAGCGCGAGTGATCGATGTCCAACTCCTTTGGATCGGCTGAAGGCGGACGAATGTAGTTGAAGTTTACTTTGTCAGGCTTGAGATCGTATTTCAAAAAGTCGTACCACTCGAAAATCGTGTCCTGGTTGGAGTTCATAAAGCAGGTACACGTTTGCACGTCGAGACGCGGATATTCCTTCTTGATGGCCTGAAGCTGGCGCGCGGTCTCGATCGCGATGTCCCACGAGCCGGGTTTTTGCCGGATCTTTTCGTGTTCGCTCTTTGGCCCATCGATGCCGAGCGCGATCGTAACGTTAAGATTCGGGCACTCCTGCAGGACGCGCGTGACGTCCGGGAAGATTCGCTTCTGAATCTGCCCGTTCGACATGATGTAGATCGATTCGAGCTTGTTGTTTGTATAAAAAGCGCGGGCGATTTCGGGAAGATCTTTGCGTGTAAACGGTTCGCCGCCGGCCAGAATCAGCACGCCCAGGTTGCCGCCAAGCGTTTCCGAGATACGCTCGATCTCGTGCGTCTTCATCTGGAGTTTCTTGCGCGGGCGGTCGTCGAGCTCATCAGTAAAGAAGCAGTGCGTGCAGCGCATGTCGCAAACCGACGTCACCAGAATATTCAACAATACCGGCGAAAAAGGCTGTCCGATTGCGAGTTTTGCGTAACGCTTCAATAATTCTTTCGTCGTAAAATCCATCACTAACCTCAACAACTTGATAAGGTATTTGAAGACACATGTCAACGAAAGGTTTTCCAGCCACCGATTTACGCGGATGAACGCGGATAAGAAAATGTCTTATCTGTGTCCATCCGCGTAAATGTGTGGCTGAATTATCGGTTTTGAATGCCGAGGGCGCGCATGCGGCGGTAGAGGTGGCTGCGGTCGACGCCCATGAGTTCAGCGGCGCGCGAGACGTTGCCGTCGGCTTCTTCGAGCTTTCGTTGAATAAACTCGCGATGGTAGGCCTCGGTGGCTTCTTTAAAGGACGGGAATCGGAAAGACGCCGCCGGTGGTTCTTCCTTGCCTTGCGGCGGGAGATCGTTGGCAGAGACTTTTACTCCGGGGTGCATGATCACCACGCGCTCGACGGTATTGCGCAGTTCGCGCACGTTGCCGGGCCACAAATACGATTGCATCGCTTCCAACGCCTCGGGCAGAAACTGCTTCGGCTTCTTGCCGTATGCTTTCGAGAACTGTTGATTAAAGTAATCAATCAGCAACGGCACGTCCTCGAGACGTTCACGCAACGGCGGCAACTCGAAGGGAATGACGTTCAGGCGATAGAAAAGGTCCGCGCGAAAGTTTCCCTGTTCGATCTCGACGTCCAAACGTTTGTTTGTCGCTGCGATTAGACGCACGTCGACAGTGACCGAATTGCCGCTTCCGACCGGCTCGAAACGTTGCTCTTCGAGCACGCGCAAGACTTTCGCCTGGACCTTTGGGCTCATGTCGCCAACTTCGTCGAGAAAGATCGTCGCGCCGTCCGCCAGTTCAAACTTGCCTTTCTTCGCGGCGGTGGCGCCAGTGAATGCGCCTTTCACATGGCCGAAGAGCTCGGATTCGATCAGTTCTTCCGGAATCGCCGCGGAGTTGACTTCGATAAACGGCGCGGCAGCACGACGCGACTCCGCGTGAATCGCGTGCGCAACCAACTCTTTCCCTGTCCCGGATTCGCCGTAGATGAGAACGCGACCGTCAGTCGGCGCGACCACGGAAATCTGCTTGCGCAATGCGCGCATCGCGACTGACTCGCCCACCATCGTGTATTCGCGCGCCAGCGCCGCGGCCATGTCAGCATTGATCAACTCGAGGCGCTGCTGGCGCAGAGCGTTGCGAACGGTGAGCACGGTCTTTTCGATCGAGAGAGGTTTTTCGATGAAGTCGAACGCGCCGAGCTTGGTTGCGCGCACGGCGGTTTCGATGTTGCCATGACCTGAGATGATCACGACTGCTGCATCGGATCCGGCAGCGCGCAGTTGTTTCAACGTTTCGAGACCGTCGATTCCGGGAAGCCAGACGTCGAGCAGGATGCAGCCATACGCGCGGCGTCCGAGCGCTTTCAGACACTCCTCTCCCGTCGCGACGGCATCGGCAACGAAGCCCTCGTCTTCCATCACCGCCCGCAACGTATCGCGAATGCCGCGCTCGTCGTCAACTATAAGAATTGAATCCATTACTGTAGGGGCGGCACTCCGTGGCCG
>DATENQ010000134.1:0-16890 GCA_035275005.1 Pyrinomonadaceae bacterium
CGGGTGCTCGAGATCCCAAATCAGCAGCAAGCCGGTGAGCGCAAGAAAGCCTCCGGAAAGAACAGGAGTGGTCCACAACCAGATCGAGTTCTTAACACTGAGCGCTCCAAGCAGCACGAGCAAACACGCTACGAGGTAGACTCCGGATGCGATTCCCTTGGTCCAGGTGTAAAGACTGACGCGCCAGTCCCACGGAATAGCGTGCGCAACGTCGTACGAAAGCAACGCGGCCGCGGACGAGTTGTTGAAGTTTGGATTACCGGAAGTAACGTACTCAGAGCCTTCCTGCTGCTCACTCCACATGAAGAGACCGCCTTCAGGACGCCTCGCCGCGAGCGGATCGAGCGTGGCCTGGTGCGCGCCTTTGTAGAAGAGCTTCGGCAGCGTCTCCTTCTCCGGACGCCGCACCGCCACCGTGTCGCGGTTAATGATCTGCGCGACGTACGAGTCCGGGTCGTTCATGTCGCCGACAAGGATCGCCTGCGTCGGACAAACAACCACGCACGCCGGCTCGAGCTGCATGTCGATGCGATGTGCGCAGAAGTTACATTTCTCAGCGGAGTGATCTTCAGGATTGATGAAGATCGCGTCGTACGGGCAAGCAGCCATGCACGCCTTGCACCCGATGCAGATCGATTTATCAAAATCGACGATCCCGTCGGCGCGTTTGAACATCGCTGTCGTCGGGCAGGCGGTAGCACACGGCGCGTGAGCACACTGGTTACAACGCGTCACCTGGTGCACCCGGCGCGCTTGCGGAAAGACCCCGACGTCAACATGTTTGACGTAAGTACGCGTGACGGAAAGCGGGACAAGGTTCTCAGACTTGCAGGCGGTGGTGCAGGCATGACAGCCGATACAGCGTGTGTGGTCAATAACCTTGGCCCACTGAATCCGCTGCGGCTGTTCCGTCGTCATAGAGTCTCCGTTTGGGAAGCGAGACTATACCACATTGACAAATCTCAACTGTCGTAACACATTAAGACGGTTTTGGAGGACACTTTATGCGTCTTAAATTTGCTTTTTCATTCCTGATACTGGCGACGGCTGCAATCCTGATTGCGTGTAACGGCACTGATAAGACCGCAAACAGCAATTCGCTGAAACCGTCTGGGACTGAGGTCGTTTACGCGGACGGCGCTCGCCGCATCTCGATCGACCAGCTCGACGCGATGGTCAAGAACGGCCAGGCGTATATCGTCGATGTCAGAAATCAGGCGTCGTACGACATCGGTCACATTCCCGGCTCGCGGCTCATCCCCGCGGGCGAGATCGTGAACCACCTGAACGAGCTTCCCCGCGACAAGATGATCGTGACTTACTGCTCTTGAAAGGACGAACATACGTCCGCCGGTGCGGTGGTCACACTCAAATCAAAAGGTATCGAAAACGCGGCAGCGTTGCTTGGTGGGTTCAACTTGTGGCAGCAACAGGGAAGACCGATCGATAAGAAGCAATAGGTCCTATTCGGCCTATATCGTATTACATTTGCGGAACGACTTGCGTTACCAGGGCCGGTAATGGCGTGACCACCCGCGCCGCCGGAACGCAAAGCACTGGACACGGCGCATTTCTGATCACTCGTTCGATCTCAGATCCCAACACCTGACTGCTTCCGAATAGCGATCCGTGAACCGCGGTGCCGATCACGATCAGATCGGCGTCGAGGGTGTCGGCTAGCTTGACGATCTCCTGATAGGGTCTGCCTTCGGCAATGTGCGTTGCCGCGCGTGACAGTTGTTGCATGCGCTCTTCGACGTAACTGTGCAATCGCGTCAGCGCCGCCAGCCCGCCTTCCGGAAACATCACCGAGATCTGTTCGAGGTAATCACCGATCACATAGACCGCATGAAGTTCCGCGCCCAACTGGTTCGCAATCTGCGTTGCGAGTTGCGTGGCAGCCGCGGAGGACGGACGAAAGTTCGTCGCCAGTAAAACCCGCTTCAATCGAATCTCACTACGATCGTCGATGAAGTCTCGTTGCTGTGGCCGCACCGCCAAAACAGCACAAGGCGACTCAGCCACGATCTCCTCCGCAATCGAACTGCCAAACGCCAGCGACAAGCGATTGCGACCACGCATCACCACCGTTATCAGATCGATCTCGTGATCGATCGCGCCCTGTGCGATCTCATTCGCCGATTCGCCTTCGATGAGGATCAACTCTTTATCCACACCACCCAAAAGCGAATCGCCGAGCAAATCCTGACCGTGCCCCTGAACGCTGAACAAAAAAACGCGACCGCCGCTGTGTCGCGCAAACGCAGCCGCATACTTCAACGCCTCCGTAAAGTCAGTGGGAAAGAGAATATTTCTGAACGGGAACATTAATCCGAACACTATCATCAGCACTACATTGTGTAAATTCTGTTTTATTGAGCCGCAGATTTAAGCAGATGAACGCTGATTAATCTGCGTTTATCTGCGTAAATCTGCGGCTTCGGATTTACAAGACATCGACTTCCATGCCAAACTCCGCAAGCTTTCCTACAGCAAGTTTAACTGATATCTAAATCCACTCCCGGAGGCGACACCTTGCTTCGAGGAATTTTTCGTACCAAGAACCTTGACGAGATTCTGGCCAGTGTTGGCGGCCCACAGTTTGGGCTAAAACGCACGCTCACAGCATTCAGCGTCACGCTCATCGGGATTGGAGCAATTATCGGCGCCGGAATCTTCGCGACTGTCGGCACCGCCGCTTCGGGCACCGCCGAGCGCGCCGGCGCGGGTCCCTCGTTGATGCTCTCGTTTGTCATCACCGCGATTGTTTGTGGTTTCACTGCGCTTTGTTACGCCGAGCTCGCGTCGATGGTTCCGATCTCAGGTTCGGCCTACACGTACTCCTATGCGACGTTGGGCGAGCTCGTCGCATGGATCATCGGCTGGGACTTGATTATCGAGTATGCGATCGGCAACGTGGCGGTCGCGATTAGCTGGGCCGAGTTTTTCAATCGGCTGATGCGCAACCTCGGCATTCATATTCCTGACTGGCTGACTTCAAACTATCGCACCGCGACTGACGAAACACTTGCCGCTGCGCCGCACATCTTCGGCGTTCCGATAGTGTTCAACATCCTCGCGTTCGGCATCGTAGCGCTGATCACGATCGTGCTGGTGTGGGGTATCAAAGAGTCGTCAAACTTCAACGCGATCATGGTGCTGATCAAGATTCTCGTGTTGCTGTTCTTTATCGGCCTGGCTCTTTACTACGTTTCACCGGCGACGATGACGCAGAACTGGCAGCCATTCCAGCCGCAGGGATGGATGGGGACGTTGACCGGCGCCGCGGTTGTTTTCTTTGCTTACATCGGCTTCGACGCGGTCAGTACTGTCGCTGAAGAAACTAAGAATCCCGCTCGAGATCTGCCTATCGGCATCATCGCTTCGCTCATCGTTTGCACCATTCTTTACATACTCGTGGCCGGCGTGTTTACCGGCATGGTGCCGTGGGAAACAGTGCGAGGCTGGACCGCTGCGCAACGCGGGGAGTCGTTGACGATGGCGCTCGAGACTGTAGCGCCGCAGGCTTTGTGGCAGAACACGGTCATCGCTTTTGGATCGGTGATCGCGCACACGGCCGTGTTGCTCGTGTTTCAGCTCGGACAGCCGCGTATTTTCTTTTCGATGGCGCGCGATGGATTGCTGCCGTCAGTTTTTGCGAGTGTGCACCCGCGATTTAAGACGCCACACGTTACGACGATCCTGACCGGCGTTGCTGTCGGCGGTATCGCAGCGTTTGCGACAGTTGACGAGATGGTGAGCTTGACGAATATCGGCACTCTCTTCGCGTTCATTCTCGTGTGCGTCGGCGTGATGGTTTTGCGTCACAAGGATCCGGAACGGCCACGACCGTTCAGGGTTCCGCTTGGGCCGTACCTGCTGCCGGGTTTGGGCGCGCTCTCATGCGCGTCGCTAATCTATTTTTTGCCGGAGGGCTCGTACTGGCGTTTCGTCGGCTGGCTGATGCTCGGGTTGGCGGTTTATCTTTCGTACGGCTACACACGCAGCGGTGTTGGGCAAAAGATTGGGCGGCCGACGCGCACACCGATTGGTCTCAAGCTCGCGGCGGTGTGCTTCATTTTGGTGGCGGTTGGATTGTTTGTGATCCCGCACGACGTCGCGCCGCGCGAGCTTTTCGCCGAAGCGTTTAGCTCGAGTGCCGAGAAGCACAATCAGACTCTGTATGGTTTACTGATCATCATCGTCGGGTTAGTGGGCGGCGCGCTCGGTATTGCCCTCAGCACGTCAAAAGAAAGAGAGCAGTAATTAGCCACGGATTACACGGATGAACACAGAAAAATCCGTGTTATCTGTGTAATTCGTGGCTAAATAATTTCTTATGAACGCCCTACCAATCATTATCGGCGCATTGTGCGTCATCGCCATCTCGTATCGCTATTACTCAGCGTTCATCGCCGCAAAGGTGCTGGCGCTGGACGATTCGCGGCCGGTGCCGTCGCAGACGATGTTTGACGGGCACAACTATTATCCAACCAACAAGTGGGTTTTGTTTGGTCATCACTTCGCCGCCATCTCCGGCGCGGGACCGTTGATTGGACCGGTGCTGGCGGCGCAGTTTGGATATTTGCCGGGATTGTTGTGGCTCGTGATTGGAGTTTGTCTCGGCGGCGCCGTGCACGACTTCATGATCATGGCGGGTAGTGTGCGCCGCAAGGGAAAGTCGCTCGCGGAGATGGCGCGCACTGAGATCAGTCCATTGTCAGGACTGGTGGCAGGCGTGGCGATCCTCTTCATCGTGGTGATTGCGCTCGCGGGTCTCGGTTTGGTTGTAGTTAACGCGCTGGCGGAGTCGCCGTGGGGAACGTTCACCGTCGGTTTCACGATTCCACTCGCGCTATTGATGGGGCTTTACATGTATCGCTTTCGCAAAGGAAAGATTGCGGAAGCGAGCGTCATCGGCATCATCGGGCTGCTGTTTGCCGTTTGGCTTGGCGGCCGAATCGCGGAATCGCCGCTCGCCGAAACATTCACGCTCTCACGAAATACCCTGATCATAATCATGGCCGCCTACGGCTTCATCGCCTCGGTGCTGCCGGTGTGGATGTTGCTCTGCCCGCGTGATTACCTATCGTCGTATCTGAAGATCGGAACGATCGCGTTTCTGATTATCGGCGTCATCCTGGTGCATCCGAATCTCAACATGCCCGCGTTCACCCCGTTCACCGCCGGCGGCGGACCAGTGATTCCCGGCAAGCTTTACCCGTTCGTCTTTATCACCATCGCGTGCGGCGCGATTTCCGGCTTTCACGCGCTCGTCTCTTCGGGCACGACGCCGAAGATGATCGCTAAAGAGACTGACACGCGCATGATCGGCTACGGCAGCATGTTGATGGAAGGCGTTGTTGGCGTGGTGGCACTCATCGCCGCCTCATCTTTGTTCCCAGGCGACTACTTCGCTATCAACACTGTCCAGCGCACCGAAGAACAGAAAGCCGCTTACGTGCACCTCGTCGACACGCATACCGATCAGGGCTTCAACCTGCAACCGCAGGAGATCGATCGACTCGAACAGGAGTCAGGTGAAAAGAACCTGCGCGGACGAACCGGCGGCGCCGTGACGCTCGCGCTCGGCATCGCCAAGATCTTCTCCGGCATTCCCGGTCTCGGCGGTTTGATGAAGTACTGGTATCACTTCGCGATCATGTTTGAAGCACTCTTTATCCTGACCACGATCGATACCGGCACTCGTGTCGCGCGTTTCCTCGTGGGAGAGTTTGGCGGGCGCTTTTACAAGAAACTCGAAGAGCCAAACTGGCTTCCCGGTTCTGTAGTTACTTCTCTGCTTGTCGTCGCAGGCTGGGCGGCGTTCATCTGGTCCGGCTCGATCTCGACGATCTGGCCGATGTTTGGCGTTGCCAATCAACTGCTCGCCGCCGTCGCTTTATGCGTAGCGACGACGATCGTGATCAACTCCGGAAAAGCGAAGTATGCGTGGGTAACGATCCTGCCGTTAGCATTCGTCAGCACAACGACACTGGTGGCGGGCTTCAAATCTATAACGGACATCTTCTGGCCATTAGCTCAAAAACCGGAGACGTCAATGCAGGGCCTCATCAACACCAGCCTCACCGCGATCATCATGTTTGCCGCGGTGGTTATCATGCTCGACTCGATCCGGCGCTGGCTGGGAACCCGGAGGCATCCACAGATTACACAGATTCAAGAAGTAGTCTCCCAAGGACTGTAACCCGACAACGATTGACTGGGTAAGCAATCAAGAGTAGCCTACCGCTGTTGCTCGCATCAGGCTGAATTCTCACTGGTTTGTTTTGCCAAGTTCAGCCTCAATCATCTTTTAACCTGAAGCGGATGCTTTTCATGTTTCCCGGAGAAATTTAGCTGGGGACAAGCAACGCTATTTCACACAGGGGTAAAACTGATATGGAAACTCCCATCAAACAAAAAAAGGAATTCGGTCTCGGCGAATGGAGAATGCTTCGCACCGCGATTGCGCTAATTATACTAGGTGTATTATTCAGTGCTCTGACAGTTTATCTTCATGGATATCTACATCACGGATTGCCTGTCGATGCGGAACTGCCGTGGCAGTGGACGACCCTTCTTAAGGTGCTCGACCACTTGGGCCTGGGACTCTTTTCCGTGGCCATACTTGGGTTCATTATGGAACTGCGACACATGAAGGAATATTTCCAGCAGCGAATCGAAACGACCATCATAAAACGGGAGTTTATTAAGACTTTAAAACACGACGCTCAAGAGGCCATGCAGAAACAGAGCCTTGAGGCTTACTTTGGTGTTAGTGAACTCGGCAAACAAGGCGACTTTTATGATTTCTACTTAAAAAAACTGCGAAATCATATAGGTGGAGCATTTAGGCAGGACACTAGATTCAAAACTGTCGTTCAGCCCAGTTCGGACGAAGGGTTTTTTATAGTCAGCGACACTATATCTTATATCTGCCGGAAACGTGTCGAGGGTATACAAAGTGAGGCGGGTTGGACTGCGGAACAGGATGAAACCAAGGAAGTCTTACGTCTTGTGATTATCACGACGAAACCTGATCAAACCACTGAAACCTATCGGTTTGATAAAACCAGTAATGAACGGCACACTTCGTTAGTTCCAAACGAGAAAGGACATGGCTTTAAAATTTCATTGGACGACTACAAAGATTGCGACGGGCTGACAGTCAGAATCGAGGTAACTTATGTGGTTTCACGCCAACGCCCATTCTCCTTTTCCATGCCCGTTCTCTCTAGTGGATTATCGGGAGAGATCTGTTTCCCGGATGATCTGGAGATCTTTGTGGACCTGTTTGGAATGGATGAGAATTCCCACCCGAAGGATAGACTGCAGCTTCCAAAAGTTGGAAACTTCAACGTTTATGAGATCTCTCATCAAGGCTGGTTGTTGCCCGATGACGGTTTCAGTTTTTTCTTTAGACCAAAAGAGCCGCTGGCGCCCGCTGCCTCAGCCAAAGAAATCAATATGCTTATTGTTCTTTCCAATGAAGAAGCTGATCAAGCTTCCTGATGACGATGGGATTATAACTGGATCTGGCTTTAGCATAGACTTCCCTTGCCCACTGTTGCCGGCCCGGTGATTTCACTAATTCCTCATAGAGTGGCTTGATAAGTTTTTCGCGCCCTACTGAGAGCAAGAATTCTTCCAATCGCTCGACAGCGGGATCATAGCCGGCACGGATGGCCATTAATAGCCATTGATGAGCGATCTCGCTGTTTTGCGACGAAGTCAATTTAAACGTCCTATCGAGTTCCACCAGCCTTTCAAGGCTTAAATCAAATGGAAGGCACTTCAAAAAATGTAACCATTCGTGGACAGTCCAAAATGAAGCATCGAGTTCGCTGGCTGACTTGCGTCCTTCGAGCCATGCTTGTGCGTCGGCTTCAATTGTACTGAAGACTTCCGAAGAAGGTTTGGGAGCGGAACTCGGAATGCCTGGTTCATAGAGCCATTCGGTTAGTGGGATCGAGTTTGCCCTGGTCTCGTCGTGTCCAAGCAAATTCTGTTGCAGGTAATCAACAAAATCCGTTGTAGTTACACTCTGAAACGCAAAGTGATCGAAGTAGCTGCGGAGAAAGGAGTCGAAACGGGAGCGACCAAAGGTCTTCTCCAATTGCAGTAAAAAGAGTGCGCCCTTTTCGTAGGGAATTAGCGTGATGCAATCTTCGGGGTCCCGATTATTACAGTTAGCATGCAGTATCTCTTCGCTATCGCTCAACCGAGCCATCTCTCCCTGGAGCTCGTTCCAACCTAAGGACGCCTCCATTTCCGCGCGTCGTTTTCCATAAACTTCTTCTATCACTCTTCGTTCGACGTATACGGAGAAGCCCTCATTAAGCCAAAAGTCATTCCACGTGGCATTTGTAACGAGGTTTCCCGCCCACGAGTGAGCTGCCTCGTGAGCTATCAGTGAAACCAGGCTCTTGTCACCAGCCAGAATGGTTGACGTCGCAAATGTCAAACGAGGATTTTCCATTCCGCCTACAGGGAAACTGGGTGGGAGCACCAAAATGTCGTAACGATCCCAACGGTAAGGGCCATACAACTTCTCAATCTTTTGCATCATGACTTCGATGTCCGTGAACTCGGCGGCAGCGGCATCGATCACCGATTCTTCGGCATAAACACCGGTCCTCGAACTTAGAGGACTAAAGCTAAGCTTTCCGACCGCAAGAGCCATCAGATAAGAAGGTATGGACTGTGGCATCTCGAAAAAATATTGGCCGCTGTCGAGACTCTGTGGATTGTTGGCGGCTCCCATCACCGCCATCAGATGTTCAGGGCATTGAATCGCCGCGCGAAAAGTCATTCGCACCTGCGGTGAGTCCTGGAGCGGCAGCCAGCTTCTGGCGTTGATTATTTGAGATTGTGTCAACAGGAAGGGATCGGTCTTTCCCGCTGTATGTTGGGGTTCAAGCCACTGTAGTGCGCGGGCATCAGGCTTCGTAGAATATTCTATCCGAACGCGATCAGCGCCGTTTGGCAGCGCGATCTTCATGGCTGTGCCAAGAACCGGGTTGTTATCGCCAAACTGAAATCGGGCGGCTTGGTAGGCGTTATCCCAAGATGAACACTCTACCTTGGTAATGTCCAGCTGCAGTGTGTCAAGAACGACCTCGGAGACGTCGTTAACGAGTCGTTCCAGCATTAAAACCGCTGTCCCGTGCAGCGTCCGCTCTTCAAAAGACACGGTTAACTTCAAATCAATATGGCGAACTCTGATCTGGTGGGGGTTAGAAAACGAATGGGGATCTTTTATTATTTGGCTTGTAGAATTTTTTGTTACAGGAACAGGAGTCGTAGTTGGTTCAATTGAAAAGGATCGCGAAGACATGTTGATAATCTAAGACTATAAGCGTGATTGATCAAGAAGTAAAAACGGAAGTGTGGTAACCCAATAGAAATGTCCTCAGTGAAACTCAGTAGAAATTTCCTCCAGGATGGCGCACCCGAAGGGGTGGGCACGCTGTTGCTTGATGAAGTTGATTGACGATATAACCAGCAGTAAAAACGGAAGGCATTACCTAATTTCAAAAGTAATACTCTACGGCTCTCTGCGGTCTCTGTCTTAAAGGGCTTTTCAACGCAGAGACATACGCAGAGGGGCCGAGAGAAATCTCCATTAGGACACAATCGGAATCCGAGTAGAACCCTCTCTTTGAAAAATCTGTGTAATCTGTGGATAATACCCGTTTTCGTAAAGCGTATCTCGCCACTATCAAGACAGTCGAAAGGAATTTTTCTCCAGTGCAACTATCGCTGAAACTGCGCCGTGCAGCCGTTATTCTTGCGGCCACCGTTATGACCCTGGCCCTCGGATCGCCCGTCTTTGCCCAGCATCAACCGGGTGGCGAAGCTAATTTGGAGCTGCCAGACCTCTCGCAGGTGACGTTCTTCAACAACATCACCGGTCATAACCTGCTGCTGTTTGGCATTATTATCTGCGTGCTCGGGCTCGGTTTCGGCCTCGCCATCTACATGAACTTGCAGAGGCTGCCCGTTCACCGGGCCATGCGCGAGATCTCGGAACTGATCTACGCCACCTGCAAAACGTACCTGACCACGCAGGGCAAATTCATCCTGATTCTCGAAGCGTTTATCGCCGTCGTGATCGTGCTCTATTTCGGCGTGCTGTCAGGGATGGAGCCGTTCCGGGTCGTCATCATTCTGCTGTTCAGTTTGGTTGGCATCGCTGGCAGTTACGGCGTGGCGTGGTTTGGTATTCGCGTCAACACGTTTGCGAATTCGCGCACAGCGTTCGCGAGTCTCGAAGGCAAGCCGTTTCCGCTTTACGCGATCCCATTAAAAGCCGGCATGAGCATTGGCATGATGCTGATCAGTGTGGAGCTGCTGATAATGCTCTGTATTTTGTTGTTCATTCCGGGCAGTTATGCCGGGCCGTGTTTCATCGGTTTTGCGATTGGCGAGTCACTGGGCGCGGCTGCGTTGCGTATCGCCGGCGGAATCTTCACGAAGATCGCCGATATCGGTTCCGACCTGATGAAGATCGTCTTCAAGATCAAGGAAGACGACGCGCGGAATCCCGGCGTTATTGCTGACTGCACGGGCGACAACGCGGGCGACTCGGTTGGTCCGAGCGCCGACGGTTTTGAAACTTACGGCGTGACGGGCGTGGCGCTGATCACGTTTATCCTGCTCGGTGTTTCGAATCCGACTGTGCAGGTGCAGTTGCTGGTCTGGATCTTCGTCATGCGCGTCATGATGATCGTGGCCAGCGCGCTTTCCTATTTCATTAACGACGTGATTGCCAAATCACGCTACGCACGCGCCGATTCGATGAATTTCGAAGCGCCACTCACGTCGCTCGTGTGGATAACTTCGGTTGTTTCGGTTGTGATCACGTTTGTGGTTTCGTACTTCACTATTCCGACGCTCGCCGGAAACGGCACGCTCTGGTGGAAACTCGCGATCATCATCTCGTGTGGCACGATTGCGGGAGCGCTGATTCCGGAGCTCGTCAAGATTTTTACTTCCACGGAATCGCGTCACGTCAGCGAAGTGGTGACGTCGTCGCGAGAAGGCGGCCCGTCTCTGAACATTCTGTCGGGTCTGGTCGCAGGTAACTTCTCCGCATACTGGCTCGGCATCAGCATTGTCGGCCTGATGGCGATTGCTTATTTCTTTACAAATCTCGGCGCCACTGCGGGCCTCGGTTTGGGCGCATTGATGGTCGATCCGGTTGCAGCGCCCGTATTCGGTTTCGGACTGGTGGCGTTTGGGTTCCTCGGCATGGGTCCGGTCACGATCGCGGTCGATTCGTATGGGCCGGTGACGGACAACGCGCAATCAGTTTATGAGCTGTCGTTGATCGAGCAGCTTCCGAACGTCGAAGAAGAGCTCAAGAAAGACCACAACGTCAACGTCAACTTCGCGCGCGCCAAGCACCTGCTCGAAGAGAACGACGGCGCCGGCAACACGTTCAAAGCCACGGCGAAACCGGTTTTGATCGGAACAGCGGTAGTCGGTGCGACCACAATGATCTTCTCGATCATCATGGCGCTCACGGAAGGTCTCAGAGTCAACACCGAAGGCTTATCGCTGCTGCACGCTCCATTTGTGCTCGGACTGATCACGGGCGGCGCGATTATCTACTGGTTCACGGGCGCTTCGACGCAGGCCGTTACCACAGGCGCTTATCGCGCAGTGGAGTTCATCAAGGCCAACATTCGGCTTGAAGGCGTTGAGAAGGCGTCAGTGGAAGACAGTAAGAAAGTGGTCCAGATCTGCACGCAGTATGCGCAGAAGGGCATGTTCAATATTTTCCTGACGGTGTTTTTCTCGACACTCGCTTTCGCGTTCGTCGAGCCGTTCTTCTTTATTGGTTATCTGATTTCGATCGCGGTCTTTGGTTTGTACCAGGCAATCTTCATGGCGAACGCCGGCGGCGCCTGGGACAATGCGAAGAAGGTTGTCGAAGTCGATCTGAAGATGAAAGGCACTCCGCTTCACGATGCGACGGTGGTCGGAGACACAGTTGGCGATCCGTTCAAAGACACTTCGTCAGTGGCGATGAATCCGGTGATCAAGTTCACGACGTTGTTTGGCTTGCTGGCGGTTGAGTTGGCGGTTAGCTTGACGGCGCGCAATAATGGGGATGCGACGTTGACGCAGATACTTGCGCTCGTGTTCTTCCTCGTGTCGGTGTTCTTCGTGTGGCGTTCGTTCCACGGCATGCGAATCGGGACGATGGCAGTCGAGACGAGACCGGCTGAGACCGAGGTGGTGAAGAGCGCGGCAGGAGACTAAACGCAGATGAGCACGGAAATAAGAACGGATACTTTGATGGGAGCGGCGCTCGCGCCGCTCGACTCGACGCGTTCCGCGGGGCTGGTGATTGTTTTTAGCCTCTTCATCGCGGCGTGCGCGCAGTTTTCCATTCAGATTGGACCGGTGCCGATTACGGGGCAGAGTTTTGCTGTGCTCCTGACCGGCGCTTTGCTCGGGTCGCGGTTGGGCACGATGGCGGTCATTGCTTACCTGATCGAAGGCGCAGTGGGCTTGCCGTTTTTTGCTCCGGGTGGAGCGCCTGGCATTCTCCGTTTTTTTGGTCTAAGCGGTGGCTATCTCGTCGCTTTTCCCGCCGCGGCGTTCGTTACTGGCGCGTTTGCTGAACACGGTTGGGACAAGCGTTATGCGACCGCTGTCGCAGCGATGGCGATTGGTTCTGCCATCATTCTTTTTGGCGGTTGGGCCTGGTACTCGGTTATTACGAACTCGTCGCCGATCGCTGTGTTCTATCCGGCTGTTGGGAAGTTCCTGATTGGAGATGTGATCAAGATCGCGCTTGGTGCGGCAGTGCTGCCGACTGGCTGGGCATTATTGAAGCGCAAAGCATCCGGCGAGTAGTAAATGTACTCTCTGAAAGTAAAGTCGCGCAGCCGCGAAGAGCTGGTTGAAATCACATCTCTCGTCAGAGATAAACTCAAAGAATCAGGACAGCAGGAAGGTGTGGTTGTGCTTTACGTGCAACACACCACCGCGGGCCTCACGATCAACGAGAACGCCGATCCTGACGTGCCGCGAGACATGCTTCACGCTCTGCGCACGTTGATTCCGCAACACGGCATGGGCTTCCGCCACGGCGAAGAGAATTCCGACGCGCATATCAAAGCGAGTTTGACGGGATCTTCTGTGACTGTGCCTTTCCAGGATGGGGAACTGTTACTGGGTCGCTGGCAGGGAATTTTTCTGTGTGAGTTTGACGGCGGCCGCGAGCGTCAAGTCATCATGATGGTCAGATAATTAGCCGCAGATGAACGCCGAATAAACGCAGATCTCCTTCATTTGTGTTCATCTGCGGCTAATTTTTTCAACGCCTCCGCAAACGTCTCGACATCTACTTTAGTCTTTTCCAAGGCACGACGACTATCGAGATATGCCGTCCACGTCGGTGTTTGCGTGAGCGCCCTGGTGGTGTCTTCGTCGAGCACCTGGGCCATCATCGCGACCAGATCACTGACGACGCGTGTGTGTTCGATCAAACGCTCAATGATCGAATGGGCAAGCTGCGCTTGTTCGTAATCGAGATCTTCAGCCATTAGTCCTGGTACCAACTGCCACGTATGAAAGGCAGCTCGGTGACAGTCGCACTGATTTCATCATCGACGAAAACCTTTGTTCCAGCATCAAGATATTCATATCTCACGTAACCTAGTCCGATGCTTCCTAACTTTGGAGAAATGACCGTTGAAGTGACCCGCCCGATTTCCTTTCCGTCTACTTTGAGAATCGCGCCTGATTCGATCTGGCGTTCCGTTTCAAATCGCAACCCGGTCAGTTTCTTCGCGACGTGCCCGCGGTGCTTGATCCGCACGATGATCTCCTGGCCCACGTAACAACCCTTCGTGAAGCTCACCGCGTCATCGAGATTTGTTTCCGTGACGACGTTAGTTTCATCCATGTCCTGACCAAAACGAGCGATGCCTGCCTCGACTCTCAGTATCTCGCGTGTCTCCTGACTTACCGGGTGTGCTCCCGCCTGCTCGAGTGCCTCGCGCAGTTCGGCTGCTTTATCTGCTTCCACAACGATATCAAACCCATCTTCCCCTGTGTGTGTGGCCCGGAGGATTGTCACGATGGAGTTTTGCCAGACAATATCAACTACGAAGTAACGTGGCAGATCATATAGGCCTGCCCGAAGAACTTTTTCGCTGATCGCGGCAGCCTGTTTCCCCTGGACCGTGAACATTGATGTTTGCGCGGTGACATCCGTGACGTAAAAATCACCCGCCATCGTGAACCTGGAGATGGTTTTTAGAACGGCTTCGCGTGAGGCTGCATCGGTGTCGATTAGATACAAAGGATCAGCTGCGCGGATGACGCGCACCGCCGCGATCAAACGTCCTTGCACAGTCGGAAATGCGGCGGGCATCCAGCGATGTTTGACCAGTGTTTTCATGTTGTTCGTGATGAGCCCGTTGAGAAACATCACCGCTTCCGAGCCGCTCACACGAATCCGACCACGCTCGGAGATATCTATCAACCCCGCGCCACCATCACGAACCTCTGCATATTCAGACATTACTTCTATCCTTGGAATGCGGGCGGCCACGGAGTGCCGCCCCTACAATACGCCCGGATCTATTTGTACCGTGGCCGCCCGTGCTGCGACTATTACCGCTTTCGCCACGACTTGATAATCCTGCATCTGCTCCGCCTCGCGTCGGTGCGACGCAAGTACCTGCGGACTCGGATGATAAATCGGCACCAGCACGCGATCGTTCCACGAATGTATGCGCGCCGCCGACTCCTTCAAATTCAACTCATGATATTGAATGCGCTTTAACGCCTCCAGCGCAACTGACCCCAGCGTCACAATGACTCGCGGATCAACTACTTCAATTGCCCGGCGCAGGAAACCCGAACAATTCTCGAGCTCCTTTCGCGCCGGTTTACGATTTGCGCCCGACTCAGAACGTGGATTACAGAGCGCAGCGCTGGTGATGAAGATCTCTTTGCGCGTCAGACCGATCGAATTCAGAAAGCGATCGAAGTTCGCGCCCGACTGGTCACCGGAAAAAGGCACCCGCGTTCGGTCCGCTCCTTTCCGTCCCGGCGCTTCGCCGATAAACATCACACGAGCCGTAAGAGAGCCGTTCAGTTCACTCAACACTGCGCTGCGACCACACATCGCCGGACAGAGCGTGCAGCCGGCCGCCTCGTTCACTAACGCTGCGAATAATTGTTCCCGAGTTTGATTCACTTGATGACCGTTAATTCGCGCGTCTCGATGTTGTAATCACCGTTGCGATAGGGCCAACCATCCGGGCCGATCAACTCGAGACGGATCGTGTGCTTGCCGGCGGTCCATCCCGTCAGCACTATTTGTTCCCAGCGATCAATCCACTTCATCTCTTCATCGTCGACGATGTAACGAACGCGATATTCGCCGCCGTCGCCTTTCAGTTTCGCATTGGCGAGCGAGAAGTCGATCACGACCGGCGAGTCTCCGCGAATTTCAGTTTTGTCCGCGAGGTTGAAGATCATTAGCGGTTTACTCGTATCCACTTGCTTCTTCGGATCGTCTGGCTTCGCCGGGGTTTGCTTCGAAGGTTGGGCCACAACCTGCAAAACCTGTCGCGGCGGCGGAGAGACAAACGTTGTCGCCGTTGTATGTGAATTCTCGTTTTTGCCCGTGCACGCTAACGAAGCAAGCGCAACGAGTGCGACTACCAGCAGTCGATTTTTGAAACTGTTCATGCCGGCTTGCAGCATACACATTTACCCTCATGAATGAGAAATCTTCTAGACATTTCGCGGAATCAGATGTAAGAATCCGCGTCCATGAACAACAAACAATTTCGTCTCTTCTCCGTCTCCCTGGTCCTACTTCTGGCGGTTATCGCGTTTGTTGGTTGTGGACGGAATATCACTCCGGTAGCAGAAAGTTTTACGCCTGAGATTCAGCCGCTTCCGGCCGGGCTCACCACTTACGAAGCGATGGTGATTCCGCCGGACAATCCGATGACTCCGGAAAAGGTGGCGTTGGGCCGCCAGTTGTTCTTTGACGAGCGCCTCAGTATCGATGGTTCGAGGTCGTGCTACTCGTGTCACGTGTGTGAGAAAGGTTTGACGGACGGATTGCCGAAAGCAGTCGGAGCAACAAACAAGCAATTGACGCGCAGCAGTCCGACGCTGTGGAACATCGGTTATCACAAAGAATTTTATTGGGACGGGCGCAGTGATTCACTCGAGAAGCAGGCCATGGCCGCATGGAAAGGCGGCAACATGGGCGTCGGTGAGAAGACAGGCGAGATTGCGGCGAAGATAAACGCGCTTGCCGGATATAAAGCGCAGTTTCAAAAAGTGTTTCAAAGCGACGCGACGCCTGAAAACATGATGAAAGCGATCTCCGCGTACGAACGCACGATCATCAGCGGCAATACGGCGTGGGACCGTTACAGGGCTGGTGACCAGTCCGCGCTCAGTGCGAGCGCGACTCGTGGCTGGAATATTTTCGTGGCGATTAAGTGTAACAACTGCCACGACGGCGTGCTGTTCACCGATCAGCAATATCACAACATCGGTATTGGCATGGACCAGCAAACACCGGATGTCGGTCGCTTTACTGTGACTAAAAAGCCGGAAGACACCGGCGCGTTCAAGACGCCGACTTTGAGAGACATTGCCAGGTCAGCGCCGTATTTTCACGACGGCAGCGCAAAAACGCTCGAGGAGGCGGTGGATATTATGCTGGCGGGCGGAAAGCCGAACGAACACCTGGACAAGAAGAACCTCCAGCCGCACAAGATCCTTCCCGAGCAGCGCGAGGATCTGTTGAATTTCCTGCGGTCGTTGTCGGTCGACTGCACTTTAACCAAACCGCCACTCCCGCAAAAGTAAGACCGTAAAAAGAACAAGTCA
>DATENQ010000135.1:0-5138 GCA_035275005.1 Pyrinomonadaceae bacterium
CTCGGAGCCGAGGTCAATCGTTCGGTCAGAGGACAGAAGAGCTCCCAGCCCCCGACCCAGCGCTTTTCGATTCATGAATAATCTCCCTGGCTAATTGTGAGTAAGCTTCAGCCCCCTTGGAGTGCGCGTCGTAACTAATAATTGGCTTCCCATAGCTCGGCGCTTCCGCCAGCCGGACGTTTCTGGGAATGACCACTTGAAAGACTTGCAGGCCGTAAAAGTCGCGCAGGTCAGCCGCAACAGCGGCAGACAGGTTCGTGCGTTCGTCGTACATCGTGAGCAACAGGCCTTCGATCATGAGACCAGGATTGTGAAGTCTTCGGATTCGGGCCAGCGTGTCGAAGAGCTCTGTTACGCCTTCGAGCGCGTAGTATTCACATTGGATCGGAACCAGAAGCGACTTGGCGGCGGTAAGCGCGTTGAGCGTCAGCAGTCCGAGTGACGGCGGACAATCGATGATGATGTAGTCGTAATTTGCTTCGACGGCCGCGAGAGCGTTCTTCAGTCTGAATTCTCTATGCTCTACTTCGACCAGCTCGATTTCCGCCCCGGCGAGGTCTTTATTTGAAGGGGCGACGTCAAGTGACTTGATCGATGTCGGCAGAATTATTTCCGAGACAGGTTGATCCAGAACGATGCTGTGGTAGAGGCTCCGGCGAAAACTGCCCCGCTGAATACCGACTCCGGAGGTCGCATTTCCCTGAGGGTCGGCGTCGACGAGCAGAACGCGATTACCCCAACTGGCAATGACCGCGGCGAGGTTCACCGCAGTGGTGGTCTTCCCGACTCCGCCTTTTTGGTTTGCGACGGCTATAGACTTAGCCATAAGCGCATAAACCTAACACAGCACAGGGCAAACGGGCCACATGACTCTTGTTTAATGTTTCACGTGTCCCATTCTGGCGTGGGGACACGTGAAACATTCTCACGCAAAGGCGCAAAGACAGCAAAACAAGTCTACCTTGCGCCTTTGCATGAAATGCTAAATGGCCTTCTGTTGCGCGGACAGATATGCGAGGAGGGTTGAAAGAGCGCCCGGTGTCAGGCCGGGGAGTCGCCGCGCTTCGCCGAAGGTTAAAGGTTGAGCGCGATCAAGGCGCTCGACGATCTCATTCGAAAGGCCGCTGATGGTGCAAAAGGGCGTGTGTCGCGGGATCTTTAGCGTGTCGTGTTGATATAACTTCGCGATCGCGGCTTTTTGTGTGTCGAGGTAGCCCGCGTAGAGCGAATCGGCCAGCACCGAATTGAGATCCGATTCGCTGACCGGCTTCAACTCTGTTGGCAGAAGCGACATGATCAAGTGAGCATCTACCTTCGGGCGCTTCGCTAGCTGTGACAACGAAATCGAATCACCCAGATCACCGCCAATTAAGGCTGTCACCGCTGCATGCCGAGCATCCGAGCGCCGCAAGCGCACAGTCTCGAGGGCCGTTCTCAATTCCGCAAGCCGCGCCTGACGCGCGTTGAACCGATCCCAATCGGAATCGCCGACCAGCCCGAGTTCCCTGCCATAGCGCTCCAACCGACCGTCCGCATTGTCGTAACGCAGCGCCAGGCGGTACTCAGCGCGCGAGGTAAAGATACGGTAAGGCTCATCCACACCCTGCTTGATCAGATCCTCGACGAGCACTCCTATATATGACTCTTCCCTGCGCAGCCGCAGCGACTCCCGCTTCTGTGTGTAGAGCGCCGCGTTAATTCCTGCCAACAGGCCCTGGCAGGCGGCCTCTTCATACCCAGTCGTCCCGTTTATCTGGCCGGCGTGAAAGAGACCGGGCAATCGAGTCGTTTGTAGATCCGGTCCCAGTTCTCGCGGGTCGACGAAGTCGTACTCAATCGCGTAGCCCGGTCGAATGACTCGCGCCTCCTCCATTCCCGGAATCATCCGTACGAGATCCTGCTGCAACTCCGCCGGCAACGAGGTCGAAAAGCCGTTTAGATAGACCTCATTCGTATCGTGTCCTTCGGGTTCCAGGAAGAGTTGGTGACGAGACTTGTCAGAAAACTTGACGACCTTGTCTTCTATAGAGGGACAGTATCGCGGACCGATGCCTTTGATCTTTCCGGAATAGAGCGGCGACTGTGCGAGGTTCGCACGAATCGCATCGTGCACCTGCTCGGTCGTGTAGCCGACGTAGCATTGGATCTGCTTCTGTTCTAGGCTGTCGGTCGAAAACGAAAACGGCACCGGTATCTCATCGCCAGGCTGCGGCTCAAACGCGCTCCAGTCGATCGTTCGACCATCCAGACGCGGCGGCGTTCCGGTTTTCAAACGGCCGACGGGAAATCCGAGCCGCTTCAACGTTTCGGAAAGCTCAATCGCGGCAGGCTCGCCGGCACGCCCGCCGGAGTAGGTTCGGCGACCCGTATGTATCAGTCCATTCAGAAACGTTCCGGTGGCGACCACGACTGCCTGAGCTCCAAACTGTCGTCCATCTTCAAGAACGACGCCCGCAAGTTTGCCGTGGTCAACCACAAAGTCGACGACTTTTCCCTGCCGTAAATGAAGATCGGAAGTGGCTTCGAGTGTGCGGCGCATTTCGGCGCGGTATCTCATGCGATCCGCTTGCGCCCTTGGCGACTGGACTGCCGGTCCGCGCGAACGATTGAGCAGTCGAAACTGAATTCCGGTGCGATCGATCACGCGGCCCATGATGCCGCCGAGCGCATCGATCTCCCGAACGAGGTGTCCCTTCGCAATTCCACCGATGGCAGGATTGCAGGACATCTGCCCGACGAGATCGAGATTCAATGTGATCAGTCCGGTTTCGGCGCCGAGACGCGCTGAAGCAGACGCCGCTTCGCAGCCCGCGTGGCCGGCACCGATCACGATTACATCGAATACCTCATCAAACGACATCAATTACTTCCCAATACAAAAAGTCGCGAAGATCTCCGACAGAATATCTTCCGTCGTTGTTTCTCCGGTGATCTGGCCCAGGAACCGCAACGCATTATGCAGAGGCGCGAGCACGAGCTCTTCGCTGTGTCCTTCACGCAAAGCTGCCCGCGCGGTTTCGAGCTCACGCTGAGTGCCGCACAACAGATCGTAGTGACGCGCGTTTGTTATCAACAAGCCACCGTCTTCGACTCCGTTGTTATGCACACTCGCAAGGATCGCCGAACGCAGCGTCGTCAGTCCCTCACCAGTCCGCGCCGATACATTAATACAACCCGACGACGCAGCGAAACTCGGCAGGTCGCTTTTGTTCCGCACTACCAGCCGCTGTGTTTGCTCGGTTTGACCCAACAGATCGTGATCCGATGGTCCAAGTTCTGTCGAACCGTCGAGCACGACCAACACCAGATCCGAATCACCCATCGCGCGGCGAGTTCGTTCCATGCCTAACGTCTCGATGCCATCGGTTGTTTCGCGCAAGCCAGCCGTATCAGTCAGGATTACGGGAATACCTTCGAGATCAATGGCTTCCGTCAACGTGTCGCGCGTCGTGCCGGGAATGTCCGTTACGATCGCTCGCTCTCGCTCGATTAAGCTGTTGAAAAGAGAGGACTTACCGACGTTGGGGCACCCAGTGATAGTGACTTTGATGCCTTCCTGAAGCAATCGTCCGGCGGCAAAAGTCCTGGCTAGCCGCTCAACTCCAGCGCTGACTGCCGCTAGCTCGCTTTCAATCTCCTGGACACGCACCGCCGGCAGATCGTCTTCAACAAACTCAAGCGCTGACTCCAACACGACGATTGCTTCGACGAGTTTCTCTTTGAATGGTCCAAGCGCAACAGAGAGTTCGCCGTTTAATTGTCGCGACGCTTGTTTCACCGCCGCGTCAGTCTGCGCAGCGATCACATCGCGAATCGCTTCCGCCTGGGCCAGGTTTATTTTTCCATTCGACAAAGCACGCAGCGTGAACTCGCCGGGGCTCGCGAGCACTGCGCCCAACTCGAGCGTCACATCGATAATGCTGCGCACTACCACCGGCGATCCATGACAACTGATCTCCACAACATCTTCGCCAGTAAGCGAGTGCGGCGCGCGGAAGCACGTCAACAGAACCTGGTCCAGGATTTCTTTATCCTTCGGACGCGTCAACGTTGTGAGCGCTGCTTTTCGATCTTCAACCTCGCTCAGCCCGATCCGTTGAGCGATCGCGATCGCATCAGGGCCGCTGAGACGGATCACAGCAAGAGCTCCCCGACCCCTTGGCGTCGATAGTGCAACGATCGTATTCATCGTGATTGCGGGCGATTGTTAAAGCTGGAAAGGAACCTCAAGGAGATCGGGTCAGTTCCCGATCCTTCAACCAATTCATGAGTCCTTACGCGAACTCTTTGGGCCAATTCTCAACTTGCGCTCGGAGCCTTCTCCGATCGACTCGGTGAAGAGATCGGTACTGTCAGCCAGGGTCAGGTGAATAATGCGTCTCTCGTTCGCGCTCATCGGTTGAAACGTAAACGGCATTCCGGTTTGTCGAACGCGATTTGCGGCCAGGTTCGCCATCGCTTGAAGCTCCGCTTCGCGAGTCGCACGAAAGCCATTGACGTCACAAACAAGCCGCTCGCCGGTCCCAAGACTCCTGCCAAAAACCTGGTTAATGAGGTGTTGTAGTGCTTCGAGCAGCTCGCCGGTTTGAGCTTGCAGCAACTCAGCGTCGTCACCTTCGATATCCAGCACTTCGCCGGCGATGCCATGCTTCACGGCAACGCTAAGTTCGAGATCGGTCATCTCGAAGACGTTCTCAAGAAACTCCGCTGCTTGTTGTGACGCCTCTGTCATCGACTTAATCCTTCGCTAACCCGATACGGTTGCATCAACCTTTTTTTTCCTTCCTGCTGGACCCTTGACTGGCGGCGCCGGCACCTCTTCATCGTCCGACTTAGTCATGCGGTTTATCAGGAACTGCTGGCTGAAGCCGACAATATTACCAACCAGCCAGTATAAAACTAAGCCCGACGGCGCGCTCCACAAAATGTAGAGCATGAAAATCGGCATTCCGATCGCCATCATCTTCCGCTGTAACGGATCCGCGGACGGAGCAGGCGTCACGAGTTGCAGTACAACCATGGTGCCGGTCATCAGGATCGGCAAGATGTGTATCAGGTAAGGCTCGGCCGCTGAAAGATCGGGAATCCACAGGAAGCTCGCCTGTCGAAAATCGAGCGAGATCGTGATCGCGCGATAG
>DATENQ010000136.1:0-4793 GCA_035275005.1 Pyrinomonadaceae bacterium
TTCATCAACAGTCGGCAAACCGTCAGTCATAAACACCAGCATCTTCGGCCGCTCGCGATCTGAGTCGATGAATTGACGAAGTGCGGCCAACAACGATTGATTGATGTTGGTTCCACCAACCGGTCGCAACGCTTTCACGAAGGCCTCGCCGCGCGCGCGACCCCTTTCGTCGGCAGCGATCATTCCCGCTTCCATCAAATGTTCTTCCCCAGCGAACGAGATGATGTTGAAAAGATCCTGCGCACGCAGAATTCGCACGCCGTAAAGCAGTGCGGCGCGCGCCTTCTCCATCTTTCCTTCTTCCGCCATCGAACCGGAAGTGTCGACTACAAACACGACGTCCTTGGCCGAATATTCCTGCTCGGACCAATCGTCTTTGGGCGAAATCATCAAAAGGAAGTAGCCCTGCTTTCCGGCTTCACGATGCGTCAGGAGCGTGAGTCCGAAGTCTTCTTTCGAAATCGTATAGAACAACTGAAAGTCCTGAGACTCTTTACCGCTCTGACTTTCAAACGACACCACTGAGCGCCTGTCGCTGCTGCGTTTGACGTCGATGACGTGCGTGGGCGAATACACGTTTCGCAGCGGCTCTTTGCTCTCGACTTCAACACGTCCGGCGACCGATCCGATTTGAGCCAACTGCCGGCCAGTACCCAACGGATAGCGATAAGAAACGGTGCCCCCTTCAGCCCGCACGACCTGCGTGTAAGTGATCTCGAGTTTCTTGTCTGAATGCGGTGGGATGGGAAAGATGCTCGCCTGGAACAGGTCTTTGCCGGCGTATTCGAGCAAACCAGGATCGCGTTGGCGGCGCACGATCTCGTCGTAAATGCGACGCGCTTCTTCGCGCGTTCTTACCTCGCCGACGAGTCGTCGATCGCCATCCCAGATTGCAAACTCAGCCACTGAGGCCGACTCCGGAATCGGAAACAGGTAAGTTCCTTCAAGGACGGCGTTGGTGTCGTTGCGAAATACCTGTTCGACGTGCGTTGTCGCGACTTGTGAACTGATTGTCGTATCGATCTTGATCGACTTGATGGGGAGCGCCCGCGGCAGGGCCGGCGGCCGGGGATCTGGACAGCGGCGGCACGGACCGGGGACGATGATTCCCTGCCCGCTGGCGACCGTCGCCAGTGCTGAAAACACGAAAAGCACCAATAAAAGCCGCATTATTGTGGTTCGCAGTTGCATAAAAGTCTCCCAATCCGGACGTTAACACTGCTTGCTGGAAGATAGAACGGACGCCGTGCGAGATTCTTGCGTTTTAGTGCAAGTCGCGGAGGCGTTTATTGACGACCGACACCACGATCGCTACCGTGGTGACGACGAACCCGCCGACAGCGAGGGTGCGTTGCGGGCCGAAATGGTTTGATGCGGTGCCGGCAACGATGTTGCCAATCGGCAGCGTGCCCAGGAACGAGAGTATAAACATGCTCATCACACGGCCGCGCATCTGATCGGTGACGAGCTTTTGTAGCAAGGTGTTGATGAGCGCTACCGAAACCACGAGGGCGAATCCAACGCCAAACAAAAACATCAACGACAGTTTCAGCCGTGAAGACAGCGCGAAACCCATGATGCACAAACCAAACAGCATCGCACCGCCCAGTACGAACCAGCCTTTTCTTCTGAAGTCACCGAGATAAGCAACCAGCAGGGCGCCGAGCAACGCTCCGCAACCAGCGACGCCCATCATCAACGCCAGGCCCGTTTCCTGAAGCTTGAAGATGTCGCGCGCGTAGAGCGGCACCATGCTGAAGTAAGGCGCACCGAACAGACTGTTGACGGCTGACAACAGCAACAACGACGACACGCGCGGGCGGTTGCGTACGTAGCGAAATCCGTCGATCAGATCGCCCCATAAGGCGCGTCGATCCTTCACCGAATGCGCGGGGGTGTTTGCGCGATACTGCGGTCGCACCATCGCGAGCGAAACCACTACTGCGATGAAAGAAATTCCGTTGGCATAAAAGCATCCGGCGAGACCAAACACGCGAAACGCAACGCCGGCGAGTGTTGGTCCAACCACGCGCGATAGTTGAAACTGGGTGGAGTTCATCGCGATCGCGTTGGTGAGGTCTTCGCGGCCGACGAGGTCGTAAGTCATTGCCAGGAACGACGGACTCGCGAGCGCCATACAGCAACCGGTTACAAACGAAAAACCCAGCACCATCCAACGGTTCACGACGTCGGTCGCGACGAGTGTCGCGAGTCCAAAAGCCGCGATTCCCGCGACCACTTGCGTGTACATCATCAAACGTCGTCGATCGATCAAATCGGCAAAGACGCCGCCCGCGAGAGTGAAGATAAACCCGGGCGCCGTCGCCATAAAGGCGTCGAGTCCGAGCCAGAAAGGCGAGTTAGTCAACTTGAGGACGAGCCAACCCTGTGCCACCGCCTGCATCCACGTCCCAACATTCGAAAGAAACGCCCCCGTCCAGAAGAGACGATAATTACGATTCGAAAGAGCGCGGAACATTCCGCTACGGCGGGGCGTGGACATGAAGTCAATAGTCTTAACATGAAAGGTCAATGCCGCAAAGAAGCACAAACAGATTGCGAGCACTATCTTTGTGCTTTTTTGTGGCCCCGCTTAGAATGACTCTCAAAGATGCGACAACCTCACTGGAACATCTTCGAATGGGATGACCCTGAGAAGAAGAATGGTAACGTGCAGCACTTACGTGATCACGGTATTGAACCTCACGAAGCAGAAGAGTGTTTCCGTCATAAATTCTTCTACGCGCGTGATGAGCGCCGCTTTGATGATGTTTACTTACTCGAGGGTAGAACCGATCGCGGCAGAAGACTAAGACTCGTGTTCCAAGATAAAAGAAATGGCACCGCGCGAGTGTTTACAGGTTGGGAACTGCGATTGAACAAAAAGAGATGAAAAAACGATTTGCAAAACTATCAAAAAGCGAGCAGGAGAAGGTTGAGGCAGAATATCACAACGCGGACCCTCACGAATTCGACGATATAATGTCACGGGCCTTACAGCATCGGCCCAACGTCAAACCAAACTCCAAACCACAAAGAAAATCCATTTCGAGAAAAGGACGCCTGAAACCTCAGGCGTCCCGTTGATTACTGCCGGCGCCAGGATGAAAGGGAGCCGCCGGGGGCGCCGCGGCGTTCGGCGACGATTTCGGAGAGGATTGAGAGGGCGACTTCCTCGGGAGTGACGGCGCCGATGTCGAGGCCGATGGGGGCGTGGATTTTTTTGAGTTGCTCGTCGGGAACACCAGCGTCACGTAGTCGATCGATAACAATCGAAGTGCGTCGCTTGCTTCCGATCAAACCGACATAATCCGGATTCGCACGCATGACAGCGTGCATGCACTGCTCGTCTTCGTTGTGACCGCGTGTCACGACCGCCACGGAAACACCGCGACCATTGCCGATCGCATCTCGCACTGCCGAACTCCAATCGTCCGCAACCATCAGCTCGATCTGTTGTTCAGGAAAGCGATCGCGCTTGAGAAACTCACCGCGATCGTCGAGCAAAGTCGTCTGATAACCTGCAAACGCGGCGAGCTTTGCGAGCGACGCGCCGACATGTCCCGCGCCACACACAACGAGTCGCGGCGCCGGTTGCAGGCGTTCAAACAACAGCGACGTATCAAACGAACTCAGATTGAAGAGGCGCGTCTCTTCACGCGCGGCAAAAAAACCTCTCGCCTGGTCTACAACAACTGAATCGAGATCCTGACTCCCGAGACTGCCGGTAACCGCTCCGTTTTCATGGACCAACAACTTCGCGCCGACATCCTGCGGACCAGTGACCCTGGTAACCAGCACCGCGATCTCGCCGCGCTCCAGTAGCTGCTCAATAATTCTCAGGATTGATGTTTTACTCACTTCGAAGACTTGGCGACCCCAATTACAGACGCAGCGCGCCGTAACAGCCAGAGTGGTCCAACTAACAGATAGACAGGATTTCTAAAGAAGGCGGGTTGATTCCCTTCGATCGCATGGCCGACAAACTGAAGAATCCAGCCGATAACAAACAGAAGCAACGCCCAGCGCCAGTTGAAGAAAAATAACGGCAGCGAGACGACAATCATCGGTATGCCGACGCTGTGCGTCAAACGGTTCAGCGGATGCTGATGCTTGGCTTTGTAGTTAGCGAGAAAATCCTGCGACATAAGTCGGAATTAAATCACCTCAACAAAAATGTCCATCGTGCCGCCGCAAACCATTCCCTCTTCACTCGCCTCATCAGCAGTCAGTGAGAAGTGATGCAGTTGCGAGTTGCCGGAACGCATGGCCGATTTAGCTTCGGCCCAGACTTCGGCTTCGATACAACCGCCACCAACCGTACCCGCAACTTCTCCGTTTTCGAAGAAAAGCATCTTCGCGCCACGTTGTTGCGGCGTCGAGCCGCGCGTATGTGCGACAGTGGCGACGACGACCCGTTCACCACGCGCACCAGCTTCATTGATCAGGCGATAGAGTTCGCGCTGTGGAATTGTTGACATAACTTTTGGAACTTCGTGGCTCGTAGTTTGTCTAATATTTGCAGCCAAGTCCAGACCGATGGATTAAACTATTAACCAAATTCAGCTTGCAGCAAATTACTTTGTAATGTAGAGTCGGCGGCACACTTTCAGGGACTTCGCCACATGACGTACCAGCAAGGCCAGCAACTTGGGCAGCTTACTTCCAGGCACAAACTCATATTGTTCGCGGGCGTGATTTTGCCAATCGTCGCCGTCAGCATCGAGGCCACCACGCACATCTGTGCGCGGATGTTTTTTGATCCCATCCCGACAACTTGGCACATGTTGCTG
>DATENQ010000137.1:0-8200 GCA_035275005.1 Pyrinomonadaceae bacterium
TTTGAGCTCGTCTACAAAGTCGCGGATTACATTGCGGTGAATGTCAGTTCGCCCAACACACCGCAATTGCGTGAGCTTCAGCAGTCGCAACAACTAACTTCCCTTCTGTCTGCTCTACAGGAACGGAATCGAGAGCTGCAGCAACCACTACCCTTGCTGGTCAAACTGTCGCCGGATCTCGAACGAAGCGAGCTCGAAACGATTGTCGAAGTTGTCGAGCGTTTAGAAATCGACGGCATCATCGCGACGAACACAACCACAAGCCGCGACAACCTTCGCAGTGACGCACGTCGCGTTGCCGCCTGCGGAGAAGGAGGTCTGAGTGGCAAGCCAATAAAAACAAGATCGACAAAAATGATCGCAGAGCTTTACGAACTAACTGGCGGGCGTATCCCGCTAATCGGCGTGGGCGGAATCTTCACGGCGGAAGACGCATGGGAAAAGATTACCGCCGGCGCCAGCCTCGTGCAGTTGTACACTGGTTTCATCTACCAGGGACCAAACATCGCTCGTGAAATCAACGAAGGCCTCGCCGCCATTCTCGCGCGCGAAGGCTTTGCAAATATCAATGAGGCGGTCGGCTGCCGCGTTAAAAATCCGCGTTCATCCGCGTAAATCTGTGGGTAAAGAAAGGAACTATTGCCGATGAAAGATAAACTGATAATCGCACTCGACGTCGACACACCAACCAAAGCACTCGACTTAGTCAAACAACTCCACAGCGTCGCCGGCATGTTCAAGGTCGGGTCGCAACTCTTCACCTCCGCCGGACCACAGATCGTCCGGGACATCATCGCGCTCGACTCAAAAGTATTCCTTGACCTGAAATTTCACGACATCCCGCACCAGGTCGCCGGCGCCGCACGCTCGGCCGCGGAGCTCGGCGTTTCGTTGTTCACGATTCACGCCAGCGGCGGCAGCGAAATGATGCGACGCGCGGTAGATGCAGTCGCCGAAGTCGGAGCGAAAGGCGGTACACGTTCAGCCGTACTCGCCATCAGCGTCCTCACCAGCATGGATGCAACCACACTCTCGCAAATCGGCATAACCTCAACGCCTTCCGAATCCGTCAACCGTCTGGTAACGCTGGCCGAAGCCTCAGGCGTCGACGGCGTCGTCGCTTCACCGCAAGAGATCGAATCGATTCGTCAGTCAGTCCCGAATCCAAAGTTCCTCGTCGTCACCCCAGGCATACGACCCGTAAACAACGAGACTACGCACGAAGATCAAAAGCGTGTTGCAACACCCGCAGCCGCAATCGCCGCGGGCGCGAGTTATCTCGTCGTGGGACGGCCAATCACAGGCGCGCCAGACCCTATCGCCGCCGCGCACGCCATCGTGGCGGAAATGCAGCGCGCTTAACAAACGAACGGAACTGTTCATTAAAGGTGGCGTGTAAACTCTGGTCGCTGGCTCGCTATTTGCTCAACTACTGATTTGAAACTATCATGCCACGGTGAAGCGCAGCTTGAAACCCTCGGTCATTTCCACATTATTTATCCTCCTCTTCGCACTCGTTTTTCCATTATTTGCTCAGCAAAGTGATGGGGTCTCGGCGCAGGGATTTTCGGCGTCTCCTTATCGAGTGGGCGAAAAACTGACCTACAACGTTTCGTTTTCAAACTTTCCCAGCGCGGCTCACGTCGAAGTTGAAGTTGTTTCACGCGGCAATCACTTCGGCCGCGAAGCCGTACAACTGCGAGCGCACGTCGAAACTACCGGCGTCATCAACGTCGCCCTGTTTGCGATCAATAACGACTACATGAGCTACGTCGATCCGGCCACAGGACTTCCCTTTCGCTTTCAGGAAACAGTTCGCGATGCGATAAGAAGCGCCGACTCCGTGGACGACTTCAGTCAGCCTGGCGGCAACGAAGCAATCCCGCCGAAGCAAAAAGGTTTTCCCGGCACGTACGATCTCGTCTCGATCTTTTATCGTGCCCGCGCCCTGCCGCTCGCCAACGGTTCGTCTTACAACTTTTCCGTTCGCGGCGAAGGGGCTGAGTACCAGGCAGAGTTGAGAGTGGTAGGCAGAGACGTGATCAGGACCAACGTCGGATCGTTTCCGACGATCGTCACTCAAATCAAAGTTAATAATTCACCACTGAAGAGCCTGAAGGTTTATTTCAGTGACGACGAACGGCACGTGCCGGTGCTTATGAGCGCTCGTCTAAAATCAGGTGACTTGACTGCTGAGCTCGCGGGCTCCGAGCTTATTAAGCCGCCGGCAGAAACAGCTACTCCCACACCGCCGATTGTTGTCGCGCCCGCTCCGACGCCGACGCCGGCAGTGCCGCCACCGTTAAGTCCAAACCTGCCGTTCAAACTCGGCGAAGAGCTCAATTATCAAGTGTTCGTCGGCAGCAGCAATACACCGCTTGGTTTGGCGAGTTTCAACGTGCGCGGGCGGCAGCGTTATTTCGAGCGCGACGGGTTGTTTCTCACGGTAACCGCACAGACAACAGGCGCGGCCGCGCAACTCCTCGTCGCTCGGGATCAGATCGATTCATATGTCGATCCCAAAGCGCTTCTGCCGTATCGCACGGTGATGAATCTGTCTGAAGGTCAACGACGTCTGACCCAGACGCTGAGCTTCAACCAGGAAACCGGAGTTGCTACGAGCGACAAGGGATTGCGGATCGATGTGCCCGCCGGCACACACGACTATCTTTCATTCTTTTACGTACTGCGAACAATCAACCTGGCTCCAAACAAAAAGAGCGCGGTCTCGATGCTCGTGGAAAACAAGCCGAAGACGATGTTTGTCGATTCGCTGCCGCGCGAGACGATCGATTTGGGAAATCGAAAAGTGCCGGCCATTCCCTTGAAGATAACCACCGACGACCAACAACCTGACAAGTTTCAATTGCGCATGTGGATAAGCGCCGACAACCAACGTCTACCATTGCGCTTCACCTGTGTCACTAAATTCGGCCTACTCCGCGCTGACCTCGCTATTCTCCCTACGACCCCTCAATAACCTCCGATCCGCGTGCTAATCGTTTTTTAACATCCGTCTTATGCTCTCGAAATTGAAATCGGTTTTCAACTAGGATATACTTCGGCGCGCCATGCTGAACTCATTCATCATCGTACTGCGCGAAGGCTTTGAGTCCTTCTTACTCGTCGCCGTCATTCTCGCTTACCTGCGTAAGTCAGAACAAAAATGGCTGAATTCTTCAGTCTACATCGCCATTGCACTGGCTCTGGCGGCGAGCGGCGGGCTCGCTTACCTGCTCAATACCGGCGTCGATGACGCCACGGTGCAGAACATTTTTGGCGAGTTCATCGGCGGCTACATCAGCCAGTTCTTTGCGAATGAGGCGTTGCGAGAAGCGATACTCGGCGCGGTAGCAGTGGTGATGGTGGGCACGCTCGTGATTCACATGTGGCGCACCGGTCCCAAAGTTCAGCAACGAATGCGCGAGCGATTGAGCGCTGTCTCGACGAAGCCTTCGCGTGTCGCCGCAGTGTTAGGCGTGTTTCTTTTTACGTTCCTGATGATTACTCGCGAAGGAATGGAAACGGCGCTGATGTTGATGCAAGTTAAGAATCCAAACATGATCAACGGAGCGCTGCTTGGTCTCGCCGGCGCGGTTGCATTTGCGTGGGGTTGGGCCAAGTTTGGTCATCTGATCAATATCAGACGTTTCTTCCAGGTGACCGGGATCTTCCTGCTGCTCTTCATGATCCAGGTTGGCATCTACTCTTTCCACGAGTTCACTGAGACGGGATTGTTGCCGAATAGCGACTTCCTGCATGAAGCTACTGAGAAGTTTTCACCTGACGGACTTTACGGCAAATGGTTTTCGCTGATCATGATCGGCATCTGCGCACTGTGGTTAGTTGGTGCGTGGTTGGTCGATCGACGCAACAAATCCAAGCACATTCGTCCACAGATTACGCCGATTACACAGACAGATTCAGTTCAATCTGCGTAATCTGTGGATAACATCCTCGCGAGTTCTCGTTTCAACAACTTCCCTGTCGGACCTTTCGGAATATCGTCGACAAAGTGAACTGTCTTTGGGCACTTGAAGTCTGCGAGTCGGGCTTTGCAGTAGTCAATGATTTCCTGCTCCGAGCTCTTTGCTCCTGGTTTTAGTACCACTACTGCCGCCACCTCTTCACCATAAAGATTGTCCGGAACACCCACTGCCGCAGCCGCTGCAATATCCGGATGCTGGTAAAGCACCTCGTCGATCTCGCGCGGATAAATATTTTCGCCACCGCGAATGATCATGTCTGACTTGCGATCGACGATGTAATAAAAACCGTCAGCGTCGCGATAGCCGATGTCGCCGGTGTGAAACCATCCATTGCGAAAGGCGTTGGTATTGGCGGTGTCGTTTTTGTAATAGCCCTTCAGGATGTTCTCGCCGCGCAGGACGATCTCGCCCAACTCACCTTCAGGCACTTCGCGATCTTCTTCATCGACGACGCCCATCTCGTTGCCGATCGGAAGTCCGCAGGAGCCGGGACGGCGGCGTTGATCGGGCGGATTGAATGTCGAGCGGCAAGTCGATTCGGATAAACCGTAACCTTCGACGACCAGACAGTTGAACGTCTCTTCAAAGCGTCGCAACACTTCGGCGGGAACAGGCGCGGAGCCACACATCGCGAAACGCAACTGATCGGTTTTCAGTCCCGCGGGAACTCCGTCAGGATACGTGCTCAACAACATCGACAGCATCGTCGCTACTGAACCGAAAGAAGTGATCTCGTAGCCGGAGATGATTTGCCAGAAACGCGAGGCGGAGAATTTCGGGCTCACGACGGTTGAGCCGCCGGCGTAGAGCGACGACATCGTGGTGACGGAAACGGCGTTCATGTGAAACAGCGGCATGATCGTGAGTAGTCGATCTTTTTCGGTGAATGACAGCCAGTGGCTGATTTGGCGTGCGTTGGAGATCACGTTGCCGTGAGTAAGCAGGCAGCCTTTCGGTTTGCCGGTGGTGCCGGAGGTGTAAATGATTATGGCTTCGTGTTCACAATCGATTTCGGTGACTGGTCTCGTGTCCGTGGCGCGTGTTGCTTCGGCTTCGTTATCGAAGTTGATGATTGCCTTAAGCGTCGGGAGTTCGTTGCGGACGGGTTCGATCAGTGGCAGAAACTCGGAATTTACCAGGAGGGCTTTGGCTTCCGAGTTTGAGATTACGTAGGCGATCTCCTGCGACTTGAGTAGCGAATTAATAGGGCCCGCGAGCGCGCCTAGTTGCCAGCACGCGAAGTAGGCGATGACGTATTCGACGCTGTTTGGTAACAACAGGCTGACGACGTCGCCCTTTCGAATGCCGCTCGCGGCGAGCAGGCCGGCGGTGCGCATTACGGCGGCTTCGAACTCTTTGTAAGTGAACTGGCGTTTGTCGGCTTCCGAGAAAACGAAGGGCTTTTCGGGCGTCGCGGCGACGCGCTGTTGCAGCAGTTCGGGGATGCTTCGTGGGTCAGCAGTCATGAACGTAAATTCTCACGCAAAGGCGCAAAGTTGCAAAGGAAGACGCAAATCTTGCTTTGCCTCCTTTGCGCCTTTGCGTGATATATTCCACCCCTCATGAATACCTATCGCAATTTTATTGGCGGCAAATGGATCGAATCCGCCTCCACACGCACTGCCCAAAACATCAATCCGGCGAACACTGACGACATCCTTGGCACGATTCGCCAGGCGACTCGCGAGGAAGCGCGTTCGGCTGTTGAAGCTGCCGCTGACGCCTTTCGCGGTTGGCGCTCGACGCCGCCTCCGACACGCGGTCGCATCGTCGCCAAGGCGGCGCGGTTGATGGAAGAGAACAAGGAAGAGCTGGCCCAACTGCTCACGCACGAGGAAGGCAAGACGATCGCCGAGTCACGCGGTGAGCTGCAACGCTCAATCAACGTCGCGGAGTTTTGCGCGGGCGAGTCGCGACGCATGAACGGCGAGACGATTCCTTCCGAGCTGCCGCTGAACTTTGCTTACACGATCAAACAACCGCTCGGGGTGGTTGCTTGTGTTACGCCGTGGAATTTTCCTGTCGCGATTCCGGTATGGAAGATCGCGCCGGCTTTAGTCGCCGGCAACACCGTCGTCTTCAAGCCTGCATCGATCACGCCCGCGACTGCAGTTCGGATCACTGAGCTTTTCGAAGCGGCGGGAATACCGCCGGGAGTATTGAACCTCGTGATCGGTTCCGGCTCGGAAGCCGGCGACGAGATCATCAATCACCCGGCCGTCAAAGCAATCTCTTTCACCGGCTCAAACGGCGTCGGCATTCGGCTTTACGAACAAGCGTCACGACGCGGCGCAAAAGTGCAGTGCGAGATGGGCGGAAAGAACCCGGTCGTGATCATGGAAGATGCAGACATGGAGCTCGCCGTCGAATCGACTGCGCAGGGCGCATTTGGATCTTCAGGACAACGTTGCACGGCGACGAGTCGGGCGGTTGTTGTGGACCAGGTTGCTGACGAGTTTGTCGAACGTCTGTCGAAGCGGGCGAAGTCGATGCGTCTCGGCCCCGGATCGGATCCGGCCACGGAGATGGGACCGAGTGTTGATGAGAGCCAGTTCAACACAGTACTCAAATACATCGACATCGGTCGTGAAGACGGCGCGACGCTCGTTTGCGGCGGTTCGCGCGCCGCCGGCAACGGGCTCGACAAAGGTTATTTCGTGCATCCGACCATTTTCGATCGCGTGACGACCGACATGCGCATCGCGCGCGAAGAGATCTTTGGACCAGTGCTGTCAGTGCTGCGTGTGAAGAATTTTGAAGAGGCGATGGAAGTTGCTAACGACAGCGAGTACGGTTTGTCATCGTCGATCTTCAGCAACGATGCCTCGCGCATCTTTCGCTTCGTCGACGAAATCGAAACCGGCATGACTCACATCAACTCGCCGACGACCGGCGGTGAAGCGCACATTCCCTTCGGTGGATCGAAAGGCACCGGTATCGGCGATCGCGAACAAGGCTCGACGGCACTCGATTTCTACACCGAGTTGAAAGTGGTCTACGTCGACTATACCGGCCGCAAGCGCGAGGGCAACCTATATTGAGCAAAACTGTAGGGGCGGCACTCCGTGGCCGCCCGTCGTTCGCAACTAGCAGCACTCATAATGCGGGCGGCCACCGAGTGCCGCCCCTACAGTTACTTGCAGCGTTATTAATGATTTTGGGAGGTTTGACCACGGTAGCGGGACAATCGAATCGGAGTGTCTACACGTCGGTCGTATCTCGCCGAAGCAATGCTTGAAACGACAGTAGCAATCCACAGAAACAACTATGAAAACGCTCATCAAAAATGGCCGCATCGTGACTGCGGTCGATGATTACAAAGCCGACATTCTGATCGAGAATGAACGCGTCTCCGTTATCGGGGCGAAGCTCGATATGGAAGCGGACTCTACCATCGACGCCGCGGGAAAACTCGTCATCCCCGGCGGCATCGATCCGCATACACACATGGAACTGCCCTTCGGCGGCACCGAATCATCAGACGACTTTCGCACCGGCACGATCGCTGCCGCGCATGGCGGCACGACCAGCATCATCGACTTCGCGGTGCAATACAAAGGCCAGTCGCTGATCGAAGGCATCGACAACTGGCACAAGAAAGCCGAAGGCAAAGCCGCGATCGATTACGGCTTTCATTTGATCACTACCGAGCTCGAAGATAAACAGATCGAAGAGCTCTACACCGCAATGGACGAAGGCGTGACGAGCTTCAAGATGTTCATGGCGTATCCGGGCGTGTTCCTCGTCGACGATGCGACAATCTTTCGCGCGATGTCCGCCGCCGGTCAGCGCGGCGGCCTCATCTGTATGCACGCTGAAAACGGAATCGTCATCAACGAGATCATCAAACGCGCCCTCGAAAAAGGCCACACCGCCCCGAAGTACCACGCACTGACGCGCCCGACCGTCGCCGAAGCCGAGGGCGTGCATCGCGCGATCGCGATTGCAGAGATGGCGGAGTCGCCGGTGTACATCGTTCACCTCTCTTGCGCGGACGCGCTCAACCAGGTGCGTCAGGCGCGCGATCGCGGCATTCCGGCATTCGCCGAAACGTGCCCGCAGTATCTTTTCCTCTCCATCGACAACTACGACGAGCCCGGATTCGACGGCGCCAAGTACGTCATGACACCGCCGCTGCGCGAGAAGTCGAACCAGGCCGAGCTGTGGAAAGGTTTGAAGATGGACGATCTGCAAGTCATCTCAACCGACCA
>DATENQ010000138.1:0-4362 GCA_035275005.1 Pyrinomonadaceae bacterium
CCGTAGCGCGCGGCTTCCTCGTCGTCAACAATCATCAATCGCAACGCGTCTTTTCTCACTTCCTGAGTAGTTTAGGCCGTGTGGCCCTAAACTCCTAGCGCGTTGCGTGCCAAAGAAAATGGAGCCGCAGATTGACGCGGATTAACGCAAATCTGAATTCAATTTCTGATTAGCGTTAATCCGCGTCAATCTGCGGCTAAAACTATTTGGTTGTCCTTTTTGCGGAGACGACGAGGATGAGAGCGTCGCCGGAAGGGCCGATGTTGAGCGTGCCGACAATCACCGGTTCACCTTCGCGCATGCTGACGTCTGTGGAAACGCCGGTGGCCTCGTAGTTGATTACTGGAGCGACCGCGCCGTTCGCAGCAATAGCGCCACTAACCTGAATCGGAACGCGCGCGCCAAAATTGAATCCCTCCATTTGCACCCTGGTCTGGCCATCGCTAGCTTGCGCGAGTTTCACCTGCCGCACGCTAAAATTGCTAAAGCTTGGATTCATTGGCGGAGCTGGACCTGCTGCCAGGGTCATTGGTCCACCGATCCATCTCAACTCCATACGGCCTTCATTCTTCACTCGATTAATCATCGTCGCAGCGAGCCGGTAATTTTTGAATGGTAAGGTTGCGCGCAATTGTTTGACGACAGTATCTAGTGCCGCAGGCAGTTTAGAGTCAGGTACATCCGCGTCGGTGCCGACGATCAGGTAGAGTTGTGTTTCGAGATTTGTTTCGTCTTTCGTCTCGGCCTGCTTGGTGTCCTGGGCCTGGACATTAATAACCGTCAGGCACAGCGCGAGCAACGTGGCGCTCAAGATTTTTCGGTTTTTCATCATCGTCTCCTCAAGTCAAGTATCACGTGGGCAAGGTCAGAGCTAACACGCACGCTTTTATGGAAAGTTCCACGCAAGGCGCGAAGACAGCAAAGAGGCAAAGAAGCATCTTTGCTGTCTTTGCGCCTTTGCGTGAGATCTCTTTTTACAGCGGGAGGCGCAACTGGAACAACGCGCCGCGACCATTGTGGCTGGCTTCGAGCGACGCCGATCCACCAACTTCCTGCACGCGCTTGCGGACGATCGCTAATCCTAATCCGGTGCCACGCTGTCGCGTCGTGAAGAAAGGTTCCCAGATGCGTTCACGCAGATCGGCAGGGACGCCTGAGCCACTGTCCCGAACGCTGATCACCAGATCGCCATTCGCTGCCGCCGCGATCAGCTCAACCTTTCCGCCGTGCGGCGTTGCCTGCAAGGCGTTGAGCAGCAGGTTCGACAATGCATCGCGCAAGGCAGCAACAGATCTTCCTGCCAGCTCCGCCTGAACTCTGATTTCGCAATCCAGCACAATTCCCTGCTCGCTGGCATTCGCTCGAAAAAGATCCGCAACCGATCGCACGAGCTCGTCGACGCTGAGAGGCTGTCCTGCGGGACTCTCCTTGCGCGCAAAACTCAACAGTTGCGTCACACTCTGGCTCAGACGATCCGTTTCGCCAACGATCAACCCAAGATCGCGCTCGTACTCGTTCCGCAGGCTTTCGTCTTCACGCATCACCTGCGCAATCGACTTTATTGCCGAAAGGGGATTTTTGATCTCGTGCGCTACGGTCGCTGCCATGCGTCCGAGTGAGGCCATACGCTCACGCTCCGCAAGCTCGCGCTCCAGTCGCAGGTTCTCTTCGAGCAGTCGCGAGTCGTCGATCGCGATCGCGACCTGATCTGCAAGCAAACCAATAATCGAACGCGCATCGGGCGTTAAGCTTGCCGAAGCGGCGTCGACCGCCAGCAAACCTTCAACCTTGTCTTCACGCCGCAACGGGTAACCGAGTTTGAAGCCCTGATCCGTCAGAACCGCCTCGTCTTCGACCGGTTCCCAGCCACTCTCTTTCGACTTTTCCAGCACCTGCGCGACCCACGCTTCAGAGCCGTCGACGAAGATCTTCAGTTGTCGCAAACCGAGTGCGCCGGTCGTGCGCTCTTCGACAAAGTGCAAGAGGTCGGAGAGATCTTTGTACTGGCCCGCATAGGAACCGATACGTGCCACGATCTCTTTATAGAGCGCAGCTTCACGTTCGAATAGCTTATGGAAACGTTGCGCCAAAAAGCCTCGCAACGGCGCTGCGAGCAGTGCCAGGGCAAGGATCAGGAGCGCTTCAACCAGGCCGGGCCTGACTCCGTAGCGCTGCGTCATCCAGTCGCCGATGGTGCGAATGCCGAACACGTAAACTGTTAACACCACCGTCGCAAACGTAACGACGACAAGACTCTTTTCGATGATGATCTCGAGGTAGCGATAGCGATAGATGTAGTAGGCTAACAGGACCGAAGGCAGTAGCGAGCCGAGATTCGCGATCGTCTTCAGGTAGAGTCCTGCAGTCGTGCCTTCGCCGAGTCCAAACGCAAGCGCAAGGAAAATCACCAGACCGATGCCGATGAAAGAAGCGGCGAGCGTGCGCATGATTCGCTTCTCGCTGCGATTCCGACTCTTCTGTGCAATCAGTAGTTCCGTCAGGGCAATAAGCCCGAGCACGTACGCGATCCAGAAAGCGAACGGGAGCACGAAGAACGAAAGCTTCGTCATCATCGGCTCGTATTCGCCGGTCCAGAGACGCGGAACCGCAACGAGCAGAAACACGGTCGGGACATAGGAGAGGTAAACGCGGAGGCGCTCGCTTCGAGTGAGCGGTCGGTTTTGAGAGTTGGCCCACAGATGAAGATGAACGTGGAGCAGGAACGAGTAAGCGAAAGTGATACTGACGACGGCGATGGTGTCGGCGATCCGGAGGAGCGTGGTCCATGTGTCCGGGCCGAGATCGAAGAGACCGTGGAGCGTGATCACGAGGTTACTGGTGTGCCAGCCGCCCATGGTAAGGGCGAGCAATGCCAGGATGCGCTCGATGTTGGTCAGTTTGCTGCGGTGAGTGATGAGTTGGAACAGCATCCAAAGCGGGAGCGTGGCGCCGATGCTGTAGCCGATGACCTGTAAGATTTCGAGTGGATCAAGTGGGGACATCAAAATTTAGCCGCAGATTATCGCAAATAAACGCAGATCAGCGTTTATCTGGCGAAGATCTGCGGCTGAAACACTAGTTCGTCGAAGCGCTGCGTATCGGCGACGTGAAAGTTATCTCGACGCGGCGATTCTTTCTTTGACCGGTGACGGTAGTGTTGGGTGCCAGCGGGTTTGAGGCGCCCATTCCGTTTGCCTGAATCCGCATCGGATCGACACCAGCCGACTGAAAACGATCTGACAACACGCGAGCGCGCTCCTGTGTTAGCTGCTGTAACGAAACCTCATTGCCTTTGTTGTCAGTGTAGGCCTCGATCAGGATTTGATAATCAGGATTACTGGCGAGCAAAGCAGCTAATGGTTCGAGCTTCGCCGCTGAAGCAGCGGAGAGCGTTGCCGTCCGCGTGTTGGTCCAGATTGTTTCCGGCAGCACGAGACGGAATCCGCTGGCAGTCTCTTTAAGCGTGCCGTATTTCGCGAGCGTCTCTTTCAGATTCGCTTCGGCAGTTCGTTTTTCTGCTGCCCGCCTTTCGGCTTCGACACGCGCAGTCTCAGCCTGTTTCTCGCCTTCCAGTCGCGCCAGCTTCAACTTCGCGGCATCGCTTTCCGAACGCAGAGTCTGAACCTCGTCGCGAAGCTGTGCGATCTCGACTCGCTTTTCACGTAACTGATCGTTCGTCGATCCGAGGTCTCGCTCCGCCAACTCACGCGCGCGTTGCTCCTTCTCCAGCGCCGCGCGAAGTTGGGCCACCTCACGTTGCGACGCTTCAGCAGTCTGCTCCGCACTCCGCACCGCCTCATCCCTGCGCCGGATCTCTTCACGACTCTTCCGCGCGGCGCGCCGGACGGTTGCCACTTCCTCAGCATGTGCCCCCGCGGAAGTTGCTCTTCTTGCTTCGAGATCGATTTCCGCTACTGGTTGATCCAACCGCCACGCCTTTTCAGCGGCCTGCAGATGATCTTCCGCGGCTTGCAGTTCCTCCGGCGCATCCGACGACGCCCCAGCGTACTTCGCAAGATTTACAGCCTGGCGTGCCCCCAGCAACGAAACAGGTGTCTGCCGGTAATCACGATCTGCTATCTCGGGAACACGCACGTCGCGGAAGTAATCACTCGAGTTGCCGATATACCGGACGTCCACTGTCTCAACCTGACTGCCGTTGGGTCGCTGTGGCGGAAGGTTCTCCATGACGACCATACGGCTCGGCACCTTCATCAGAAAATGTGGCTCGGCCGTCATGATGAGAGCGAAAGTCTGCAGCGGCGTTGTGACATCCAGTTTTGAATTCACAAAGGTACTGCCACTGCGCTTGATCTCGCCCAGGTTGTCGACGTGGCCTTCAGGTGAGATGGCCCAGAGGAT
>DATENQ010000139.1:0-6165 GCA_035275005.1 Pyrinomonadaceae bacterium
CGTTCTAACTCCGCTTTTAATTCGAAGTTAACCAGGGAAGGAAGGTTCGGCGCTTGCAGCACGACGGCTTTCTCGCTGTCCACAGCGCCCGGCACCATGATCGACGTCGCAACAACGGGCAGCTTATCGGAATCCCATTGCCGCGCGGCGTTTACGAGAGCATTGACAATGCAAAGAGCGGAATCTCCTTTCGGAGTTTCCTGTTTCAGTTGTTTGAATATTCTTCCACCCTCATCGATGAGAGCGACTCGAAGGTGCGTGCCGCCTAAATCGACGGCGAAGACGAAACCTGATTTGAATCCATCCGCTGTATCAGCCACTAATCAGCGCCCTCTGCAATTACTGCACCCGAACGTGGCTCTGCTTCAGATAGTCCAGCCCATCCCGTCCGATTCAGATTCCAGATCATCAAAACACCGGCACTGACCGTTATCACTATAAATGGAACCGCCCTGGACCAGTTGCCGAATATGATCTCACCAATGCCAAACAACGTCGAATAAACCAACAGGATCCCGAGAAACCAGTTTAGAAAATTTGGACCAATCTCTCCTCTGCGCTCAGGAATGCCCGCTTCACGCGCTACTGGCCGCCACCACGTACCCGCCGGATGAACGTGGCGATAAAAACTGATTAGTTTCTCCATCGGCTCCGGCGCGGTCGCGAAAGTTGCAACCAGCCACACAGCGGTGGTAATGCCGACGGTAACCAGTATCTGCTGCGCAAAACCGAGAGGCGTCCCGGCATCGAAAATTTCAAACTGGCGAAGGCCAAGCGTGATGATTAACGCTGAACTCATTGCGGCGATTTCAGACCAGGCATTAATGCGCCACCAATACCATCGCAGGATATAGACCAAGCCTGTGCCCGCCCCGAGGGCAAGTACGAGTTCCCATCCGGTCGTGATTTGATTCATATAATAAGTCACGACGATCGACAGTAATACTATGATCAAGGTGGCCACTCTCGAAGCAAATACATAATGCTTTTCGCTTGCTTCAGTTTTAACGAAGCGACGGTAGAAATCGTTGATGATGTAACTCGCGCCCCAGTTCATCTGCGTGGCGATCGTGCTCATATAAGCGGCCCCAAATGATGCCAGCAGCAAACCACGAAAACCAACAGGCAAATATTCGTTCATAACTTGAACGTAACCAAACGCCGCATCAGGTTTCCCTGTTTCCGGGTTAAGGGTCGTTCCGTTATAAAGAACAAGTGAACAAAGGGCGACGATGATCCATGGCCATGGACGCAGAGCATAATGAGCGATGTTGAACCAGAGCGTTGCAAGCAGACCGTGCTTTTCGTTTTTTGCAGAGAAGATGCGTTGCGCGACATAGCCTCCCCCACCCGGCTCTGCGCCTGGATACCATGAGGCCCACCAGTTTACGCCGAGATAGACCACCAGTGTCAGTAGTGGCAACATCCACATCGCAGTTCCGTCCGGAAGTAACTGTATTGCGCCGTTAGCACCGAAAGGTTCCGTCGAACCGACAGGCGTGACGGTGGCAAGGCGCGCCTTCAGGTTATCCATTCCACCGACAGCCCTGACTGCAAATACAGCCAGCGCAATCGACCCGGCCATCGCAATCACAAACTGCACCGCGTCAGTTACCACAACTCCCCAAAAACCGGACAGGATTGAATAGAGAAATGTGATTCCCAGGCAAAGCCCCAGAGCCTGCCACTTAGCCAAACCAAGTGTCCCACTCAAAACTTTCGCCATCCCGAGATTAACCCAACCCATGATGATCAAGTTGATTGGCAGGCCGAGATAGATCGCACGAAATCCGCGCAGGAATGCAGCAGGCTTGCCGGAATAACGCAACTCAACAAATTCCACGTCAGTCATTACGCGAGCACGCCGCCACAAACGCGCGAAAAAAAACACAGTAAGCATTCCACTTGCGAGCAGCGACCACCAAAGCCAGTTGCCGGCGACTCCGTTGCGCGCCACCATTTCGGTTACAGCAAGCGGTGTGTCCGCGGCAAATGTCGTGGCGACCATCGACGTGCCGGCCAGCCACCATGGCATCGACCGATCAGATAAAAAGTATTCTTCAGTGGATCGGCCCGCGCGGCGCGCATAGTACAAACCAATGAGCAGCGACATTACAAAATATGCGGCAATGATCAGCCAGTCGATTGTAACGAGCTTCATGGTGTCTTTTCTCCAGTCTTCGGATCGCCACTAAAGTAGAAGAGCACACTCCAAAATGGGTGAATCAGCAAGGCAGGTAACTCAGAAACAGCCGTTATCTCAAGCCATGAACGCATTTATGTCAAGTTGAAAAGGCAGTTCATTGTCGTCTTCTAGCCAAAATATCGTCGCAACCGTTAGGATGGGCCACAAATGGGCGCAGAGTCGTTAGTCACAGGTCTCGCACTGATCGGGATAGTCATCATTGTGTCGGCATTGCTGTCTGGCCTGATCGACAAGAGTGGATTGCCCCAGGTAGCTGTGTTCATTTTTATCGGCGCGGCGCTGGGGCCGGCTGGATTCGGAGTCTTCGACATGACTCTCGAATCGCCTGTCCTGCGAGTTGTGGCTGCGCTGAGTCTGACCCTCGTTCTCTTCACCGATGCCGTAACACTCACCACTAAAGACGTAAAACGTTACTCGGGTCTCGCCTTTCGCATGCTCGGCCCGGGAACGATCTTGTGCGCGGCGCTCACGGCTCTCGCGGGCTGGTGGTTACTCGGTATTTCGCCTGCATACGCCGCGATGCTCGGCGCCGCGCTTGCTTCCACAGATCCCGTTCTGCTCCGTAGCCTGCTGCAACGACGCGACATCTCTTCCGAAACGCGCCAGGCACTGCGACTCGAAAGCGGATTGAATGACGTTGTTTTACTTCCAATCGTCGTGGTCGCAATCGCTTTGACTGGTCAACACGAATTTGGATCCGGCGCTCTGGCGAAGATGGGCTTCGGACTTTTCATACTCGGCCCGGGAGCCGGTATCGCGATCGGATTGCTCGCCGTCGCAGCGCTCGATTTGATCCGCAGACGCTTCGGCGTGCGGCGTGATTACGAATCGCTTTACTCGCTCGGCGTAGCGTTCTCTGCTTATGCCGCAGCCGAGGCAGTGCATGGCAGCGGTTTCCTCGCGGCGTTTGCGGCAGGCATGACGATCGCGGCACTCGACGTCGAGCTCTGCGACTGTTTTATCGAGTATGGCGGCGTGACCGCGGAGATGTTGTTGCTGTTTACGTTTGTGATCTTTGGCAGTTCGTTGATCTGGACCGGTTTCTACGAGATCAACACGCACACCGTGATCTTTGTCGTATTTGCACTGCTGATCCGCGTGCCTATTTATCTCATGTCACTGATCGGATCCGGGGTCGATCATCGCGGGCGCCTGGTTATTGCCTGGTTTGGACCAAGCGGGCTCAGTTCTCTCTTGTTGGTACTGTTGCCTGTTTTTGCAGGTGTGCCGGGCAGCGACAAGCTCTTCCGGGTCTGTGCTCTCATCGTTCTGATTTCGGTAATCGTTCACGGCGCGACGCCGATGCTATTCACTCGCTTTAGTCGAAAACCGGAACTCGAACCCGTCGAACCGCCGGCTCCCGAGCCTGTGCCGGTAACGGAGTCGCGTGCGCTTCCGGTTATCGAGTCGGTTGAAACGCCGGGTAAGCAGAGTGTGACGCTCGAAGAGTTGGAGCGACTGCAAAAGTCCGGTGATAAGGTGATTCTTCTGGATGTTCGCACCGAGCGCAGTCGCGACACGAGCGACTCTCAGGCGCAAGGGTCTATTAGAATGGAGCCTGAGAATGTGAGTATACAAGCTCAAAAACTAAAGCTGCCAAAGGACGCGTGGCTCATCGCCTACTGCGCTTGACCAAACGAAGCTACCAGCGCCCGGGTGGCGCAGGAACTTCGACAAGCAGGATGGACTCAAGCACGAGCACTCATTGGCGGTTGGGACGCCTGGCAAAACGCAAAGCTGCCGGTCGTTCCGAAAGCGGCCTAGTGTTTCTCACGCAAAGGCGCAAAGTCAGTAAAGAAAACTTTGCGCTCCTTTGCAACTTTGCGCCTTTGCGTGAAATGTCTTCCAATGAACAAACTTAGCCTGACGCTTTTACTACTTCTCGTGACCGGATTATCGGCTAACATGCAAAACCGATCGCGCGCGCGTGAGCTTGGAGTTTCGGTTGGCGTGATTCCAACGGGCACGCTCAATGCGATCACGGATGTTGAGGGAGTGCTCGTCGGCCACACGACTCTGATTCGTGGTGACAACGTGCGTACCGGCGTCACGGCGATCCTGCCGCATGGCGGGAATCTGTTTCGTGAAAAAGTTCCGGGCGCGGTTTTCGTCGGAAACGGCTTCGGTAAGCTGGCGGGCTCGACTCAAGTCAACGAGCTGGGCGAGATCGAGACACCCATCCTGCTGACGTCAACATTGAGCGTGCCGCGTGTCGCGGACTTCGTGATCGACTACATGCTTGCGCTCCCGGGAAACGAAGACGTCCAGTCGATCAATCCCCTCGTAGCCGAAACCAACGACGGCTACCTCAACGATATTCGTGGCCGTCATATCTCCCGCGACGACGTGTTCGCCGCTATTAAAGGCGCCAGGACCGGCGCGGTTGCGGAAGGCTCCGTCGGCGCTGGAACCGGAACGGTCGCGTTTGGCTTCAAAGGCGGTATCGGCACGTCCTCGCGCCGGCTGCCACAGCGGCTGGGTGGCTACACGGTCGGCGTTCTGGTCCAAACAAACTTCGGCGGGGTCCTGACCATCAACGGCGCTCCGGTGGGACGTGAATTGGGTCGCTATTATTTAAAAGACGAGCTCACCGAGAAGCAAAACAACCCAGATGGCTCAGTAATCATCGTGATTGCGACTGACGCGCCGCTCGACGCCCGGAACCTGAACCGCATGGCCGCCCGTGCCATGATGGGCCTGGCAAGGACCGGAGCCTCCGCCAGCAACGGCAGCGGAGATTACGCCATCGCCTTTTCAACCGCGCCGGACGTTCGTCTCAAACCCCTCGGCGAAAATGAACGAAATAAGCCCCGCAATCTCAAAAGTCTCGCAAACGACGACATGTCGCCACTATTCCTCGCCGTTATCGAGGCCACCGAAGAGGCCATCTACAACTCGCTTTTTAAGGCCACGACGACCACCGGCCGAGGTCACACCGTCGAAGCGTTGCCCTTGGACCGTACCGTTGAGATCCTTCGGAAGCATGGTCTAATTACGCCCTCAAACTAGTCCGCACTATCACGACAAGTTCACGGTGGTCTAACCTTTTCATACTGAAGAGAAAACTGTTTGACACTCCCGTAGTCGCTGCATAGAATCCGTATCGAACCCCCACAATTTGAACTCATCTTGAAGGGAGTTAACGATGGCTACCAGAATCAATGTTCGTGTCAACCGAAAAAAGCCGGAGTCAATGACTCGGCAGATTCGGGAACAACTCAACGATCTGATTGAAGCAGGAGAGTTGGCTGTGGGAAGCTTGCTTCCAAGCGAACGTGAACTTGCTAATAACCTGAAGGTCGCTCGCAATGTTGTTCGCGGAGCTTACGAGCAGCTCATGGACGCGGGAAAGTTAAGAAGCGAAGGTCGCAAGGGTAGATCGGTCAGCAGTGGTCGCAGTGGGACCAAGAGTGGCGGAACCAAGAAGAAGTCGAGCAAGACTTCGAAGACGAAATCGCGCAAGAAGTAGTTTGTCCTCGTGTTCGAGTGCTTCCCCCTCTTGCACTGCACGCCTGCAATCATTCACTGGCAATCGGAGTTTCTTTGCCGAGCGCGACGATCTCATTTCGTATCGCATTTCGCTCCGCCAGTAATCTGACAAAAAACCGTCTTCTTACAAGGAAAAACGTCAATACACGTACTCCGGCGATCGACTTATCGAGCTCTTCGAAGAAGACGATCGCCGCGTAACCTGCAAAGGGAACCACGAGGAGCACGAGCACCGCTGCTATCCAGCCGAAATAGACGTAGCCCAGCACCGCCAGCACGATCCAGGTAAGTGGAAACAGCAGCATCGCCGAGATGATCTTGACTGTTGAGATCACGTCGTCTGAGTCTCGCGATAGTCTCGTAGCAAGGAAGCCGCCGAGTTTATAGGCCGGGTAATGCGTAATCGTGCCGATGACCGCTGGTCCAAGCATCAGCAAAAACAAGATTGACCTGCGCACGATGCTCGCAAA
>DATENQ010000140.1:0-8496 GCA_035275005.1 Pyrinomonadaceae bacterium
GGCCACCGGTCATGTACATGAAATTTTGTGTGAACTGTCATGGGGAACATGGGGAAGGAGCGCGGCAGGGCAAGTTGAACTTTCCACCGCTGCTCGACGTCTCCGCGAAGCCACGCCGTACGGTTGACGACATCGTCGGCCTGCTGAAAGACCCGACAGCGTACGGACTCCAGCCGCCCATGAGATCCTTTTCAAACAAACTGACCGAGCCGCAGATGCGAGAAATTGCTGAATGGATTGTGAAGTTGAAGAGGTGACCGCTATACTCATTGCCCCCTGAAAAAACAATTCAACTCGGAGAAACTGTCTGATGAAACTCATTTCGCTTGCTCTAACGTGTGTCGCCATCGCGCTGCTCTCTATCGCCTGCACTGAAACGGCAACGCCAACGAACACCAACACTTCGCGCACGGCTGCAACACCCGCAACGCCATCTCCGTCACCATCTGTAGATCCATTAGCCACAGCCCGCGCCAACTATGCCAAGAACTGCGAATCGTGCCACGGTGAAAGCGGCACCGGCGGTCTCGTCAAAGTCGACAACAAGCAGATCAAAGTCGCTTCACTGAAAGCAGATCACGCCATCAAGCACACCGACGATCAACTAGCAAAGACGATCACGAACGGCGAAGAAGAGATGCCCTCTTTCAAAGACAAACTATCGCAGCAAGAGATCGCGGATCTCGTGCGTTTTGTCAGGAAAGAATTTCAGGGCAAATAAGCCACCGATAGGCGCGGATGCCGCAGATCGGAAAATGTGATCTGTATCAATCCGTGCTACCATCTTTCCCGTGCACCCGTAGCTCAGTTGGATAGAGCGTCTGACTTCGGATCAGAAGGTCGCAGGTTCGAGCCCTGCTGGGTGCACCACCCAGATCAGCCAGTTATTTTATGTCTCCCACAGAACCACGTCCCAAGCTCGCCATCATCGGAATTCGCTACGACGAGAACTCTTCGTTCACCAAAGGCGCCGCGGATGCGCCGCCGCAGATCCGTGCTGCGTTGCGTTCTGATGCGTGGAATTTGACGACGGAAAACGGGACCGACCTGTCCGGCGATTCAACTTTCTTTGACGCGGGCGACATTGAGCCTGTGCCGGGAAGCGAGATGAATGCCCTGATCGAGAACTCGGTCTACACGTTGATCGCCGATGGACTAGCTCCGATATCGCTCGGCGGGGATCACTCGATTACTCATCCGATCGTGCGGGCGTTCGCGAAGAAGTACAAAGACCTCAGCCTGCTTCACTTCGACGCGCACCCGGATCTTTACGACCACTACCAGAACAATCGTAATTCTCACGCTTCGCCGTTCGCGCGCATCATGGAGCAGAAACTGGTGAAGCGCCTGGTCCAGGTCGGCATCAGGACGTTCACGGCGCATCAGCGCGAGCAGGTGCAAAAGTTTGGCGTCGAAGCGATCGAGATGCGCGACTTAACACCCAACCTGCAACTCGAGTTTGATTCGCCGGTCTACATTTCATTCGACATTGATGCGCTCGATCCGGCGTTCGCGCCGGGTGTGTCACACCGCGAGCCGGGTGGATTGTCGACGCGGCAGGCGATCGATCTGATTCAACGATTGAAAGGGAAAGTGGTGGGCGCCGACATCGTCGAGTTCAATCCACGCATGGACCCGCTTCACATCACCGGCACCGTCTGCGCGAAGCTCCTGAAAGAGATCGCCGCCCGCATGCTGGAGTAAGAATTAGCCACAGATAAACGCGGATGCACACAGATCAGAAATTAAATCTGTGTGCATCCGTGTTCATCTGTGGCTAATTATTTTCTTTGTCCGATCGGAATGTAGTCTCGCGTTCTGGAACCGAGGTAGACCTGCCGCGGGCGCGCGATTTTTTGATCGGGATCTTCCAATAGCTCCACCCATTGCGCGAGCCAGCCGGACGTTCTTGGAATCGCAAACATAACCGGGAACATATCCACCGGAAAACGCATCGCCTGGTAGATGATCCCCGAGTAGAAGTCGACGTTTGGATAAAGCCGGCGTTTGACGAAGTACTCATCTTCCAGCGCGATTCGCTCGAGCTCGAGCGCGATGTCGAGCAGCGGATCTTTGCCGGTGACCTCAAACACCTCGTACGCAACCTGCTTGATGATGCGTGCGCGCGGATCGTAGTTTTTGTAAACGCGATGACCGAAGCCCATCAGGCGAAACTCGCCCGCCTTCACGCGCTTGATGTAATCCGGCACGTTGGCCACCGAGCCAATCTCCTTCAACATCCGCAATACCATCTCGTTTGCGCCGCCGTGCAATGGTCCATAGAGCGCCGCCGCTGCTCCCGCGAGCGATGAGAACGGATCCGTGTGCGCGCTGCCGATACTCCGCATCGCATTGGTACTGCAATTCTGTTCGTGATCGGCGTGCAGAATGTAGAGCACTGTCAGCGCTCGTTCGAGCACCGGATTCGGCTTGTACTTCAGCTCCGTCGTCTTGAACATCATGTTGAGAAAGTTGCCTTCGTAACTCAGATCGTTGTCGGGATACGAGTACTGCATTCCGATCCGGTGACGAAAAGCGAAAGCCGCGATCGTCGGCACTTTCGCAATCAAGCGGTAGATCTGTTTCCAACGACACTCTACATTGAAGATGTCCTTCGCATCGGGATAGAAGGTAGACAATGCTCCGAGCGTGGCTTCAAACATGCCCATCGGATGTGCGTTGTAATGAAAACCGTCCATCACCTTCTTGATGTTTTCGTTGATGAAGGTGTGATAGGTGATGTTCCTGGTCCACTCGCTGAGCTGAGAACTGGTTGGTAATTCACCGTTGAGCAACAGGTAAGCGACTTCGAGATAGGTGCTCTTCTCCGCCAGTTGATCGATTGGATAGCCGCGATACTCGAGAATTCCCTTGTCGCCGTCGATGAAGGTAATGCGGCTCTTGCAGGAGGCAGTATTCATAAACGCCGGATCGTAGGTCATCAGCCCAAAGTCGTCGTCCGAGGCCTTTATTTGGCGCAGATCCATGGCCTTGATCGTGCCGTTCTCGATGGGCAGTTGATACTGTTTTCCGGTGCGATTGTCGGTGATTGTCAGACTATCTTCGCTCATGGTGAAAGTCTCCCACAAAAGCGTACCCAACCACAAAGACACTAAGACACAAACTTATTCCTAACTTTGTGCCTTAGTGCCTTTGTGGTTAGAACTTACTTGATGCCTAACAGCTCGATGTCGAACTCTAAGTCGGAGTTTGGTGGGATTTGAGGCGGTCTACCCGCGGGACCGTAGGCAAGCTTGCTCGGGATAATAAGCTTGCGTTTGCCGCCCACTTTCATGGTCGCGAGGCCTTCATTCCAGCCGGGGATAACCTGACCGAGCTTAAACTCGGCGGGCTTTCCGAGGTCGTAAGAGTTATTGAACTCGGTGCCGTCTTTTGCCAACCGGCCGATGTAATGGACAACTACGGTCTGGCCGAGCGTTGGGCTCGGGCCATCACCGACCTTGAGATCCTGGATCTTTAATCCAGAAGGTGTTGTTGTAACTTCCGAGACTGCCTGTGAACCACGGCGCATGTAGAAGTATGCGCCGAAGCCGAGCACTAGCAGGGCCGCGAGGATTATCGCGCCGATTATCAGGTTGCGGTCTCCGCTTGATGGCGCAGTCCCCGCCGGATTGGCATGCGGAACTCGCGGTCGTTTTCTGGCTTTGTTGATTTTTCGATTTCGGCTTTGAGGCACGGGCGTTTTTATACAGTATTTTCCCGCTAAGGCGCAAAGGCATCCGTGAAATCTGTGGCCGGCTCTTGTATTCTTCCCGCCATGCCACTCGTTGCCGTAATCCCTAAACCAAACACGCCGGTCGAAGTGCGTGAAGTCGCCGAACCGGATCTCGAGCCAAACTCCGCGCTGCTCGAAGTCGAAGTCTCTGAAGTTTGCGGTACGGACGTCTACCTGCAACAGGGGCGGCTCGCGGGCGTGCCGTATCCGTTGATTCCGGGGCACGTGTCGGTTGGCCGTCTGCAGAAGATCCGCGGTGAGTTGTTTGACGTTGAGGGCAAGCGGTTTAGTGAAGGCGAACTTATCACGTTTCTCGACGTTCATCGCACGTGTAACGCCTGCTGGTATTGTCTCGTCGCGAAAGCCGGTACACGCTGCCCGCAGCGAAAAGTTTACGGTATCACGTACGGTCTCGATGACGGGCTCTGCGGTGGTTGGGCCACGCACATCTACATCAAACCCGGAACACGTTGTATCAGCCTTGATGCCGTGCCCGAGAATTTCATGGCGGGCGGTTGTGCGTTGCCGACGTCGCTGCACGCGGTGGAACGTGGAGACATCAAGATCGGCGATACGGTGTTGGTGCTCGGTTCAGGACCAGTAGGCATTAACGCGATTGTGCTGGCTCTAATGCGCGGCGCGCTACGCGTGCTCTGCATCGGCGCTCCGCAAGCACGACTCGACGCTGCTACTCAGGCAGGCGCCGCAGCGACACTCAATATCGAAACTCACGACGAAGCGCAACGGCTGGATTGGGTATTGGAACAGACTGCTGGGCGTGGAGCTGATGTGACGATTGAAGCTACAGGCGCACCGGATGCTGTCGTGCAGTCGATGCGGTTCACTCGCGACGCGGGTACAGTGGTCATCGTCGGACAATACACGGACCACGGTGTCACTTCATTCAATCCGCATCTCGATCTGAATAAGAAACATCTCGACGTGCGGGGTTGTTGGGGATCTGAGTTTTCTCACTTCTATCGCGCCGCTCAGATCGTAGCGCACAGACCAGGTGTTTGGTCGGAAATGAAACTGGTACGGTACGGACTGAATGAAGCGAATGAAGCTTTAAGTGACGTAAAAGAAGGGCGCGTTTTAAAAGCACTAATTGAGCCGCAGATAAACGCGAATTCACGCAGATCTGCGTAAGTCAGCGTTAATCTGCGGCTAAGTTTCTACCGATCCGGACCGCGTGGACCACGTCCGCGTCGCTGGCGCTCGTCGCGCAGCCGCTGAAACTTTTCCCACTGCTCCGGCGTCAAGACGGTCTGTAAACGACCATCGGCCTGGCGACGAATCTCAACCATCCTCGGCTCCATCTCCTGACGTGCCGCGCGCAACTGCTCGCGTGTGTCGCTGAAGATCTCCTGCACCTTCGTCTTCTGCTCGGCATTCAGTTGCAGCCGCTCCGCCAACTCGTCAATACGATTACCCTGCCCCCCGCGCGCCAAACCACGGTATACATTGAGCGCAAGAATTCCCGCCGTGAATCCAAGCACGAAGATGATGACGGCCGCGATACGCACTTGCCATCTGTTCTTAGCAACGTTGTTCATTGACTACCTCGCTTCGTCATCATCCTCGTAAATCGTGCTGAGCACCTGTTCGTAACTCATCTGCTCATCACTCGCCTGCCCCATGATTACCGACTCCGCCGACAAGTACGACACTGTTTGATCGCTCGCCGGCGTCGCGGGCATCACGAAACTGAAAACGGCCAGTGCCGCAGTAGCCACAGCCATAGTCGACACCAGCGCCTTCGCCGAGCCCCACAGCCGCGACAATGCCGGCACGCTCTCGGCCGCCTGCTGCTCTCGCCACGCCGCGATTACTCTCGTCTGGAAAAACGGTGACGGCTCGATCGTCGCCTGCGCGCGGCTCTGTAAAACCATCGCCGACAGCTTCGCCGCTTCATACGCTTCACGACACGACACACACTCTCGCACGTGAACCTGAATCTCACTGAGCTCACTCTCCGCAAGGTCCAGGAGCGGGGAGTCATCCAGAACGTCGATGATGTGCTTATCTTTCATTTGCTACCTGCCTGCCTAACAACTTCTCCATCGCTTCACGAACCTTGCGTCGCGCGCGAAACGCCCTCACTTTAACTTTCGACTCCGACCATCCCGTCGCCTCTGCCACTTCCTTGATCGACGCGTCTTCACCGTCGATCATCAGCAACGCCTGCTGGTCTTCGGGCGATAAGACAGCCAGTAGTCGATCGGCGAGATCTGTTGCCACGAGGCTGTTTTCAACCGAAGGCTGCGCGCCCTCGGTCCCCGACTGGTGGTCCAACCAGCTCTGCTCGTCGTCGGTGAGATCTGAAACGGTAAACTCCGGTCGCCGCTTCGCGCCTCTCACCATATTCAAACACGTGTTGGTCGCGATTCGTGTCATCCAGCCTTCCATGGAGCCGCGACCTTCAAAGCTCCCGAGCTGGGTAAATGCTTTCAAAAAAACTTCCTGCGCCGCTTCTTCAACCAAACTTCTCTGCCGGAAGAACCGGCTCGCTACACTGAATACGCGCGGGCTGTAGCGTCTGACTATCTCCGCAAACGCAGACTCGTCTCCCGCCTGTGCTTGACGCGCCAGGTCCAATTCCAAGGCCTGTTCGAGCCCACTCGCCAGTGCGGTTCCTCATCGATTTAACGGATGGCGGACTCTTCAAAACTCGAATCCGCCAACTCCGTGGGGGAAACGCTTACTGCTGCATGTCGCGTTGACGCCGTTCGCCACGTCGAGATTTGAACTGCGCCTTCGACTGTTCCAACTGGGCTTTTTGCTCAGCCGTCAAAACGGAAAGCATTTCCTGGTGAAGCTTGAAACGTTCGCCCATCACCTTCGCCTCGAGGCTCGCCATTTCCGTTAGTTTCTGAGTAGCCAGTGCTTCGTTGAACGTACCGCCTTCGCTTGCCTGACGCAACTCCTGGCGCTTGGCTCGAAGCTGTTCGCGCAGGGGTTTGTTCTGTGCCGCAAAACTTTCGCGGATCTGCTTCATCCTGCTTTTCTGGTCCTCAGTTAGATTGAGCTGACCGAAGAATCCACCACCACGGCGCATTCCACCCCAGCTATGTCCTCTGTGTTTGCCGCCGCCACGACGCTCGGTGCGCGTGCCTTGCTGGTTGCTTTGATCGGGCGTAGTCGTCTGCGCAAAGGCAATTGACGCAGCCAAAGCAATCGACGAAATAGCGGCTATTGCCACTGTCTTAAACCGTTTGTTCATCTATGTCCTACTCCTAAGTAATCGTAATTTCCAGGGGAGTGTCCTGACCATACAGACACCTCTGACATGCGAATGGTTACAACAGTTAAGTGTGTGGCTTTTTGTAACCAATGTTCCTATGCCGGTGTCTGATGAATAGGAACGGAAGCTGCGTTTAGCACTTGGAAATCGGCTATTTACAGAGGAATCGCATGTCGAGTCAAACAATTAAACAACCTTTAGTGGGCGGAATTAGTACAGGCAAGAGCGTCGGCCGGCTTAAAGAGTTTTGGGCCAGATTGCTGCTTGGCAAAAAGAAATTACTTTTGGGTGGCGGTTTTATGGCGGCAATCGTGCTGGCAGGATTTTATTTTGCGAGCGACGGCTCAAGCACTCCGCAGTACATGACCGCGCGCATAGAAAGAGGAAACCTGCGCAACACTGTTACCGCAACCGGAACGCTCCAGGCCGTGACGACAGTGCAGGTCGGCAGCCAGGCTTCGGGAACGATTTCCGCGCTGTATGCCGACTTCAATTCGGTAGTTAAAAAAGGACAGGTGGTCGCGCAACTCGATCCGTCTACGGCAAAGGCGCAAGTTGAACAGGCGCGTGCGAACCTTGAACAGGCTCGCGCGAGTTTAGCCAACGCTCGTGCAGCGGTGGTGAATTCCCGCGCCGGTGTCAGCGATGCGCAGGCGCGAAGTCTGGCGGCGAAGTCGACAGTGCAAAACAATCAGGCCGGCGTGTCGGCTGCTCAGTCGAATGTCGCCGTTTTGAAGGCGCAGCAGGACGACGCGATGAGTCTTCTGAAACAGCAGGAGTCGTTACTGAAAGCCGGTGTGATTGCGCAAAGAGATTACGACGTCGCGGTGACTGCCTACAAAACTGCGGAGGCGCGTTATCAACAGGCTGTGGCTCAGTGGAACCAGGCGAAACTGACGGAGCAGTCGGCAGCGAGCGCGGGTATTGCGCAGTCGCAGGCGACGGTTGAACAGTCGCAGGCACAGGTGCAGCAGTCGCAGGCACAGGTGCAACAGGCGCAGGCGCAGGTGCAGCAGGCGCAGGCTGCGTTGAGTGTGGCGGAAGTGAATTTGAGTCATACGACGATCGCGTCGCCAATCGATGGCGTAGTGGTTTCGCGTGACGTGAACGTGGGCCAGACGGTCGCTGCGAGTTTGTCGGCGCCGACGCTCTTTACGATTGCGAACGACCTGACGCAGATGCAGGTGATTGCCAACATCGACCAGGCTGATATTGGTTTGGTTGAACAGGCAAAGTCAGTGAGGTTTTCAGTTGATGCGTTTCCGGGTAAAGAGTTTGACGGCAAGATCGAACAGATGCGTCTGAATCCGGTGAACGTGCAGAACGTTGTGACTTACAACGTCGTGATCGACGTCAACAATCCCGAGCAAACATTGAAGCCGGGCATGACAGCGAATCTGACGATCACGATTGACGAGCGTACGAACGTGTTGAAGGTGCCAAATTCAGCGCTCCGGTTTACACCGCAGGATGCGAGTGGGCAGCGGACAGGCGCCGGTGGTGGCCAGGGTCAGGG
>DATENQ010000141.1:0-3716 GCA_035275005.1 Pyrinomonadaceae bacterium
CAGCGACTCGATCGCAAAGATCATCTACAACCAGCCATACGAGCAACCAAAGGTCTCGATCGTCTCCGTGCTCGAAAACACGATCAACGAAAAAGGAATCGAAGCCGGCATCGCACAGTATCGCGATCTAAAAGCGAAACAGGCGGCGACGTACGACTTCGCTGAAGGCGAACTGAATCGACTCGGTTATCAGCTACTGCGAAGTGGTAAACCGAAAGAGGCGATTGAGATCTTCAAGCTCAACGTCGAGGCGTACCCGCAAGGCTTCAACACCTACGACAGCCTCGCCGAAGCATATGCGAGCATCAACGAACGCGAGTTAGCGATACAAAACTACAAAAAGTCGCTCGAGTTGAATCCAAACAACACCAACGCCGCCGAGGTGATAAAGCGACTCGAGAAGCCGGCGGTCGTTGTCGATGCAAAAGTATTCGATACGTATGTCGGTGAGTATGAAGTTGGACCAGGATTTGTGTTGCGTGTGTTCCGTGAGGGAGACAAGTTCATGACGCAAGCGACTGGTCAAGGTAGTTTTGAAATCTTTCCGGAGTCGGAGACTGTGTTTTACCCCCGCGCGTTCGTGGCGAAGTTGACGTTTGTGAAAGACACGGATGGTAAAGTGACGGGGATAAAGATCGATCAGAATGGACGCGTCACGCTCGGCAAACGGATTAAATGACTGAGAAGACCAGAAAGATTGACGCGAGGGACACGATAAGCGCGGAGATCGGCGATGTCGAAAACAGCGCTGTAGCGGCGGGCTATCAGAACATCGTTGGGAATAAGATCACTTACAACATCCAGCAAACAGTGAACGCCGCTATCAATGCGTTGCATCAGCTTCGCCCTCCCGTGGGTGACTTCGTCGGCCGCGAACAGGAGATCGATACTCTGATTAAAGCGTTGCGCAGTGGTAGTCGCGCTTGTATCACTGGCATAAGCGGCATGGGTGGCATCGGGAAAACGGAGCTGGCCCTGCTCGTCGCTCAACACCTCTCAGCCGATTATCCTGACGCTCAGTTTTTCCTCAATCTCCAAGGTACAGATACCAATCCGCGTCCACCACACGAAGTGATGGGCAATTGCATCCGCGCGTTTCTTGGTCCTGAGGCAAGTTTGCCAGAAGACTTGGACCAACTGTCGCAAATCTATCGGAGCCAGTTGAGCGGCAAACGCGTGTTGCTGCTCCTCGACAATGCCCTTGACAGTGCACAGGTACGGCCCCTAATACCACCAACCGGCTGTGCGCTGTTGGTCACGTCACGGCAAGCCTTAACTCTTCCTGGAATGACCTCACTAACGCTGAATCCTCTCACTGACAAGGAAGCACGAGAGCTATTGCTGGAAATCGCGCCGCGAGCAGCACCAGCCGCAGAGCAGATTTGTCAGCTTTGCGGTTATTTACCCTTGGCGGTTCGCGCGGCTGGTAGCCAACTCGCGATCACGCCTGACCTAGATCCACTTGATTACACCACACAACTTACAAATGAGCGCAACCGGCTCGAACTGCTAAATACCGAAGAAGTCGAGATTGGCGTGGCGGCCTCTTTCAATCTCAGTTATGAACGGCTGGCGCCGGAAGCGGCGCGCGTTTTTCGCATGTTGTCTGTTTTTCCAAGCACTTTCGACGCAACTGCAGCCGAGGTGGTTTGTGATGACAAGGGACACGTTTGTCTCAGCGATTTAGTTCGGCGCAGTTTGGTGCTATACGACGCCAGTACGAAGCGCTATCGTCTGCACGACCTAGCGCGGCTGTTTGCCGCTACCAAGTTGAGCGCGGCAGAACACACGGTCGGGGAGAAGCGTCACGCCACGCATTACATAGACGTGCTGGCCATCGCCAATGAGCTATATCAGGAAGGCAGCGCATCGTTGGTTCGCGGTCTGGCACTCGTTGATCTCGAATTTGGTAACATTCAGGCAGGGCATACTTACGCTGCAGCACAAGGTGTCAAAGTCGATGATGATATGGCTCGATTAGCCATGCTTTATCCCAATACGGGTGTCTACGTGCTTTATTTGCGACAACATGCACGCGAGCGAATTCGCTGGCTGGAAATCGCCTTAGCTGCCGTAAAGCGACTGAAGAATGGAGAGGGCGAAGGCGCTACGCTGAGCAACTTGGGGAATGCTTACGCAGACCTCGGCGAGAACAAAAGCGCCATCCAGTTCTATGAACGAGCGTTGGTCATTTTTCGTGAGATTGGCGACCGCACAGGCGAAGGTGCTGCGCTGGGTAACATAGGCCTTGCTTACATAACCTTGGGCGAAACCCAACGCGCCATCCAGTTCTTTGAACAAGCATTGCTCATTGATAGCGAGATTGGCGATCGCAGAGGTGAAGGCAATGCGCTGGGCAATCTGGGCATTGCCTACACGAACTTAGATGAGACGCAACGCGCCATCCAGTTTTATGAACTAGCGTTGGTCATTTTTCGTGAGATTGGCGACCGCAGACGTGAAGGCTATCTGCTGAACAACCTAGGCAATGCTTACTATCACTTAGGCGATACACAACGCGCTATCCAGTTCTATGAGCAACGTTTGGTTATCGCACGCGAGATTGGCGACCGCAGAGGTGAGGGTACTGTACTGGGGAACATGAGTGGGGTGCTGACCGAACTCGGTAAGCGCGCCGAGGCCATTCAATATGCCGAACAATCACTCAGAATCCTCGAGCAGCTCGAAGATCCTTTCGCCCTGGGAGTGCGTGCGCTACTCGCCGCTTGGGGCGAGGAGCTAGGCTAAGGACCGGAAACGACTACGTCGTCCTGGGTGTTGGGTTTGCCGTCCGGGCCGAGGGAGCGGAGGGAGTAGTGGTCTTGTTGGCCATCGTATTGATAGGGACGGTGCCACGGATCTACGCGGATGACGCGGGTCAGATACTTGGGGCTGAGGTGATCGATTAACACGGATTCTCTGTCGGCGACGACGAAGTAACCTCGGTCGCGGCGGTAGTCGCTGAGGGCCTTTGCAATAACCGACAATTCATCACTCGCAGCGGAGCGTTTGACTCGATCGATCGCGAGTGGAAGATTCGAGACGTTGAACCAATCGCGGCTTCCGCTCTTGAATGCAGTGACTCTCCAGGACTTTGCATCTTGTGACAAACGGAAGTCCGCGCGAACAAGTGCGGTGACGAGCGCTGCTGACTCTTTCCCGATCGACAAACCGAATGGCGAGATCTCTTTGATCCGTACGTCATCAGACGGAAGCGTGACTCCAAACAGCGCCGCAACCATACAGCGCGCAAGCCTCGTCGTGAGTTTTGTCGCAAACTGCACGGGTACATCACACTCTGCAACAGGCGTAGCAACGTTTGCCGCACGCGCAATCACGTCCAATCGTTCCCAGCGATCCGGCGCAGTCCTGATCTCCTGTAACTGCCAGTGACCTTCGAACAGTCGCAGCCGAAACACCGCTTCGATTTCAGCACTGACTTCACCACTCTCGCCAACCGATCGAATACGCACCGAATCACTCGGCAGCGACCACCCGCCCATCGTTTGGATCACTCTGCGAGCCTGCTTTTGACTCAGATCCGCGCGCGCGTGAATAGACACGCCACAAAGCAACACAAAAATCGCGAGCAATCTCATTTAGGAATCGGCAGTCTTTTTGCCAATCAACATCTGCAACATGATCTGTAGTTGCGCAGTGGTGAAAGGCTTCGGCAGAAACACGATCGCGCCGGCGGCGAAGCTGTCAGAGGAAAG
>DATENQ010000142.1:0-2896 GCA_035275005.1 Pyrinomonadaceae bacterium
CTTGTTCTTGCCCAAGGCGCCCAAGAAAAAAGAACAAGTCAGGAAGAGGGGCTTGCCCCCGCTCGTAGAACTCTGGTTAGTTCAAAATCTCTTTTGGATCCACAATTTTTCCGGCGATGGCGGAGGCGGCAACGACGTAGGGGGAGGCGAGGTAGAGTTTGCCGGGGCCACTGCGGCCGGGAAAGTTGCGGTTTTGAGCGCTCACCGTGACGGTCTCGGCTGAAGGCGAGGCGCCCGGGCCGGCGTTGATACACGCCCCACACGATGGATCGATCAACTCGGCGCCCGCGCGTTCGAAGATGTCGATGTACCCACGCTGCCGCGCGTACTGCTTGATCTTCTGCGAGCCAAACTGAATGTACAGGTGTACGCCCTCAGCCACGCGCTTCCCATTCGCCAGCGCGTTCTCGAGCACTGACGCGTACATGTCCATGTCCGCCATCTTGCCCCCCGTACACGAACCACCGTAAGCAGCATCGATCCGCACCTCGCCGTCGAGCTCGTCGATCGGAACCCCATTTCGCGGATCGCCGGGCGTAGCCACCATCGGCCCAATCTCATCGAGGTCGATCTCGAAAACCGCCGCATACTCCGCGTCCTCGTCGCTGTAAGTAAATCCTTTCCGCACTTCCTCGGCGTCGAGCCCGCGCGTTCGCACAACATATTCGAGCGTCACTTCATCGGGCTCGATGATGCCGGTCGTGCCTCCAGCCTCGACCGCCATGTTTGTCAGCGTCGCGCGCTCGTCCATCGACCAGTTCTTCAAGTCTTCACCGGCAAACTCCAGCACCTTGCCGATCCCTTTGCTCGACTTCATGTACTCCGTCGCGAGTATGTAGAGCATCACGTCTTTCGCCGCGACGTCAGCGCGCTTCCTGCCTTTGAAAACGTAATGCACCGTCTCCGGCACGCGGATGCGAATGTCTTTCGTGTACCACGCGTTCGCCATGTCGGTTGAACCGACACCAAACGCGAAACAGCCGAGCACGCCCGCCATGCATGTGTGCGAGTCCGTGCCGATCACGATTTGACCGGGCAGCGCGAGATCTTCGACAACGGCGTTGTGACAGATCGCTTCCGAGCCACCATCAGCGCTCTCGCCGTAAAGCCGGATTTTTTGTTGCGAGGTGAAACTCTGCTGCGTTGTAGCCAATCCTTCAGCCTTTTCGAGCAGGCCCATCTCACGATGTTTCGGCGACATCACGCGCCCGAGAAACGTCAGATGATCTCGAAACGCAAACACCGACTCCGGATCGGTAACACGCGCATCCGCACCCAGCGCCTGCTTGAACAGCGACTCAGCCATCGGCGTGACGTACTCATGCGAGAACCGCACATCAGCGAGCGCAAACAACGCGTCACCCGGCTTAACAGCCTCAACGCCGATCTTCCCCGCACTCACAAACGCATGTCGCGCGATGATCTTTTCCACGATCGTCATCGGGCGCGGACGGGTTTCAAGCGGCGGCGGAGAAACTTTTCCGGAGAGACGCGCTTTGTTGTAGTTAAACAAACCGCCATGCGAAACGATCTCCTGCGAGATCGGATCGATCCCTTTGGTGAACTCCGAAAGCGGAATCTCTTCACCGCGACGAATGCGTTCGATCAATCCGAAATCAGTGGCAGTCAGTAGGCCGATGTTTTGAGAATTCTGACCGTAGATCTTCTCGATGCTTTGGGCGATGACGAGCTGAATGCCTGCCGCTTTCTCGGCGTACGGCGCGGTCTCGCGCGACGACCCGCAACCCTTCGAAAGTCCGGAAACAACGACTGCAAAGCCGCCGTTTTTGACTTCGTCTTTCTTGACGGCGCCTTCGCGCATGCCGACGTAGACATACTGCCCGAGCGTTTCGTCGTAGTAGAAGCAGACCCACCCGGGCGTTATCTCGTCGGTCGAGATGTTGCTCATCAATGGCAGGTCGCCATGGCTAAGACGCTCGGCGAGTTCGGCTTCGAGCGCCGCTGCCGCTTCACCACCAGCTTCGAGTTGCCGGCGGATTAGCGTCGTGTCGTCAGTTAGAAATAGAATGCGTCCTGAGAATTTGATATGGTCGGGCCGTTTTTCGTTTGTGCTGGTCATGCAAACTGATTATAACCTTAGCTTGATAAAACCCTTAGCGGGCTTCCCCGCGTCTAAGCCTACTGGGTGTGGCCCGGGGAATGTCGCATAGGAACGAAGGAGAGTTTGATATGAGGTTCGTAGGAAGAAGATTGGCACTGGCTGCCTTGCTGGCGCTGTTGGTGGTGACGTTTGGTTCGCGCCAATCGGTGGTGCTGGCGCAGGAGACGGACGATCCCGTCAAAATAGAAATCTACAAGCGGTTTTACGACAACGCCAAAACCAATCCAAACGCCGCTTATCCAGCCGCGCGCGATTACCTCGCGAAATACAGTAAAGACAAAGACCAGTACGTCGACTACATACAGAAGTGGATCGCGGTCTATGAGCGTGACGAGCGCAAGCGAAACCTTCCGGGCTTGATCAACGAAAAGAAATTTGCGGAAGCCTACGCCACCGGCGCGAAGATCCTGGCGGATGAGCCAAACAACCTGCGCGCCCAGATCGATCTCGGTTACGCCGGCTATCTCGCCGCATCAGCAAAGAACGATTCATTCAACACCACCGCTCTCGACTACGCGCGCAAGGCGATTCAGGCGATCGAGTCGGGCAAGCAGCCAACCGAGTGGGCGCCGTTCAAAGGCAAGGACGACACGCTCGCTTATCTCAACTACGCAGTTGGTTACCTGATACTCAAGACCGAGCCCGACAACGCGATCAACTCATTGTTGAGGGCGGCGCAGTACGATAGCGAAATCAAGAAGACTCCTTCGACTTACTACTTCCTGGCCGCGGCCTACGAATCGGGTCCGTACAAGACGCTATCGGCGGCGTATC
>DATENQ010000143.1:0-5973 GCA_035275005.1 Pyrinomonadaceae bacterium
CCTCGCCGTGATAGTTTTTCTTGCGCTTTACCTGCTCTTCTATTCATCGTTTTTTACAAACCCAAAAGGCATCTATGATTCGCTGCAAACGTTCGCCATTTGGACCAGGACCGGACGTGAAGCGCACGTGCATCCCCCACAGCAGTACCTGATCTGGCTGGCAAGGCAGGAATCGTCACTCCTGTTCCTGGGCGCGATCGGAGCGGCGCTGGTAGTGCTGAAACCGAAGAACTCGCTCGCGCTGTTCTGTGCGTTGTGGTCGTTTGGACTCATCGCGGCTTATTCACTAATTCCGTACAAGACGCCGTGGCTGGTCTTGAACTTTGTGATTCCACTCGCTCTCATTGCCGGATACACAGTTCAGGAAATCTACGAGATGGACCACCGGCAACTGAGATTGGGTGCAGTGGTTCTCCTCGTTGCGATAGCTATAGCCTCTTACCAGTCGATTGACCTGAATTTCATTCATTACGACAACGACGATCCGAAGTATGTTTACGTCTATGCTCACACGACGCGCCCCACGCTTGAATTGGTGAATCAGGTCGAACAGATCGCGAAAGAATACCAGGGCGGGCAAACAGGAATATCAATCGTGAGTCCTGATTACTGGCCGTTGCCGTGGTACTTCCGGAATTTCAGCCGGGTTGGATATTTCGGGCGGATGGCTGCTTCTTCCGAGCCGATAATCATCGCGAACGAAAATCAAAGACCGCAAGTCGAGGAAAATTTTGGGGAGTTGTACCGGCAGGTGCCTTCCGCTGCGGAGGACGGCGCCTTCGAACTCCGGCCGGGCGTAAGACTGCTGTTGTATGTGCGTCGCAGCGGGTTCCTTCCTCCTGCGAATTAATCCGTGTTTATCCGTGTCGTCTGTGGCTAAAATTCTGCTTAACTTTTATCACTGCTTCAATTAAGGAATCCTGACCTCAAGTTCTTGTTGACATTCTAAGCGGCAGGCAATTATATTGGCTCACCCGTAAGAAAATGCCTCCCGATTCCACGAGGCTGGTCGAAACAGAGCTTTACAGCGAATGTTCAAACTGCAACGCCTGGAAATCACTGGGTTCAAATCCTTCGCCGACTACACCGAAATAATCTTCACAGGAGACGGAATCACCGCCATCGTCGGCCCCAACGGCTGCGGCAAGAGTAACGTTGCCGACGCGATTGCCTGGGTTCTGGGCGAACAGCGCGTCAAACACTTGCGCGGCGGCGAGATGAAAGACGTCATCTTCCAGGGTTCGCGCAACCGCCAGCCAAGCGGAATGGCGGAAGTCGTCATGCACATGGTGCGCGACGAAGCGACGGAATCGGAGCCTGACATCGAAGACATTGATTCCACGCTCGAGCGGATCGACGATCGTCTGGTTAATCTCGACGAGGTCCTTCCGCCTGAACCTGTCGAAGCTGCTGCAACTCCGGAAGAAGCACCCGCGGTCGTGAGCGAGGCTGAAACTCAGCCGGCGCCTGACGCTGCTGTCGTTGTTGCAGAATCAACGCCGGCACCCAAAGTTGCGCACAAACGACACTGGCGACGTCGTAATCTCGCGCTCGAGTTCGCTCCTGGTGAAGCAGTCTCCGTTACGCGAAGGTTATATCGCTCGGGCGAGAGCGAGTATCTGCTGAACAACAAGATCTGCCGGCTGCGCGATATCCAGGATCTGTTCTCCGGAACGGGTTTGGCCGGCGGTCACTACGCGATCATCGAACAAGGTCGCATCGGGCAGATTCTTTCCGCCAAGCCGATGGACCGCCGCACCATCATTGAAGAGGCGGCCGGCATTACCAAGTTCCGCGTGCGCCAGAGAGCCACTGAGGCGCGTCTCGATTCTGCGCGCTCGAACCTCTCGCGCATTTCCGACATCGTTGCCGAGATCGATCGGCAGGTAAACAGCCTGCGACGACAAGCGGCGAAGGCGCGTCGCTATGGCGTGCTGCGCGAAGAGTTGCGCGAGCTGCTGCGTCTGGTTTACGTCGCGGAAGATCGCAAGCTCGCTACAGTTCTTGAAGACACGAAATCGAAGCTGGCGGAAATCACTGAACTGGAGCTCGGCATCGCTGACGATCTGAGTCAACGAGAAGAAGCTGCACGTTCGGCAACTCAGGAAGCTCGCAGCCTCGAAGATGATTTGTCGACTGCGCGCGCTGCGGCCGCGGAAGCAGTGCTGCGAAGAGATCGTCAGGCGCGTGAGTGCGTCTACCAGCAGGAGCAACTGGGTGAGATCGAGAAACGCAAAGGCGAAGTCACGGCCGAGATCGAGGCTCTGACGTCGCGCTTAGTTTTGATCGAGGCAGAGTGCCGGCGCCTGCAACAGGAAGATGCGAAGCTGCGAGAAGAGTTTGATCAGAGTGCGTTGCTGCTGCGCACTGCTGAAGAGTCGTACGCGGAAAAGCTTACCGCTGCGAACGCCGCTGAGATCGAGATTGAAAGTGCTCGTGCCGAGTTGCTCTCGCAAACGGCGATAGCCGAAAGGCTGCGCGAGATTGCGCGTCAGCTCGAGACCACGCTGGAACGCTTGTCACAGCAGGCTGAAGGCCTCGCGCGTGAGGGTGACCGCGCCGCCAGCCAACACGCGGAGCGAAAACTCGAAGCCGAACGTTTTTCGCGTGAGCTCGGCGATGCCCGTGCGCTTGTCGCAAAGCTGCAAGCTGAACGCGAGATTGCGGTTGATGCCGTTGTGCGTGGTCATGAAGCAGTCAGCGACACGGAAGCAGAGCTAACCAGGGTGCGTGACGAGCATTCGCGCGCGAGTCATAGACTCGAGAGTTTGAAAGAGTTAGACCAGCGCCGTGCTTATTACTCGCCCGCCGTCCAGCTTATCTTCTCGCCCAGCGAGACTCCTCGCGATTTTCATATCATCGGCACGCTTGCTGATGCGCTGAACGTCGACGCGAAGTGGGAACGCGCTGTTGAGGGCGTGCTTGGATCTTCGTTGCAATCGATCGTGGTACCGACGCCTGACGATGCCGTTCGCGCGGCGCAGTGGCTGCGCGAGAACAACGGCGGACGGGCCAGCTTCCTCGTCGCTGGTTTGCACGGCGGCAGTGACGAAGTAAACACCGTTACCGCGCTCGCGTGCAGGTTGGAAGAGCGTCCCGCATTGTCGCTTGGATTGATCGAAGGTGTTCGTGAGGATCTTCGCATTTCGGATCTGCTCGGTGCGCCGCAGCAACTGGTCACGGTTTTGAAACGCACGTTGCCGCAAAAGATGAACGCGCGACTCGCCGCCAATCTCGAAGACGCGATGGTCAAGTCGATTGCGACCGGCGAGATGTACGTGACCTTGAACGGCGACTGGATCGCGAGCGGACAGTTCGTTAACGCAGGCGACGCACGCGACGTTGAGGAAGGGGCAGGGTTACTCGCGTTCAAACGAGAGTTGCGTGAGCTTGAAACGCGCGCGGAGGCGTTGGCACGGGAAGTTGACGGCGCGGCGCGGTCCGCGAAGGATGCGCGCGCGCGTATGGTTGAGTTGGAAGACGCGGTGGTCCTGTTGAACGAAGCGATTGGCCGCGAAGAACGTGACGCGCTGGCGCGAGAGCACACCACGACCAACTTGCAGCAGGAAGTCGAACGCGCCGAGCGCCACATGCGTGTTGTCGGCCAGGACTCGATGCGTGTCGAGCAGGAGCGACTGGAAGTCGAGAACCGTAGAGCGCAGGCTTTGTTAGAAGCCGAAGCCGCTGAAAGCGCGCGAGAAACGGCGGCTGACAACGTCATCAAAGCATCAGCATTGTTGGCAGATTTGAGAAGGGAAGCGGAGACCGAGAGTGAATCGCTCGCGGGTCAACGTGCGGCCGCTGCTGCCGCCGCGGAACGTCGCCGTGCGACTAGCGCGGAGCTACGTCGCACCGAAGGCGAACTGGCTGACTTCGCTGCGCGCGTCGACCGGTATCGAATGGATCTCGCCGAGATGGGCGGTCGTAGTGAGGAGTTAAAACTCTCGATCGCGGATCTCGAGCTCGCTGCAAGTACAGTTGAATCGGATCGCGCGCGTGAGGAAGAGCAGATCTCTGACCTCTCAAACAGGTTGCAGGAAGCACGACGGCAGGCGGACGAGTTTTCCGCGGAGCTGTCGGATCTTAATCGTCGCGCTGCTGAAGTACGCGATTCGCGCGGTGCGTTGGAAGTGCAGCGCGCTGAAGCGCAGGCACGACAGACTTTCGTTCACGAAAACTGCCAGACGGAGTTGGGCCAGTCACTCGAAGATCTTGCTCGCGAGCTGACGTTCCCGGAAGAATTCGAACTCGAAGCCAGTCACACTCGCGTTGAGGAACTACGCACACGGCTCGAAGGCTTTGGCGGCGTGAACATGATGGCGCTTGAAGAGTTGGCTGAAGCTGAAGAGCGTTTGTTGTTCCTGACGGTCCAGCGCCAGGACATCGTCGAAGGCATCTCCGCAACCGAAGAAGCGTTGCGCGAGATCAAACGCCGCTCGCGCGAGCGCTTCCGGCATGCTTTCGAGCAAATCAATCAGAACTTCAGCGCGTTGTTCCAGGAATTGTTTGGTGGCGGGCGCGGCGAGATGAGTCTCATCGATGCTGACGACGTGCTCGAGTCGGGCATCGACGTAATTGCTCAACCGCCCGGCAAGCGTTTGCAGAACGTGTTGCTCTTGTCAGGTGGCGAGAAGGCGATGGCGGCCCTTGCGCTGGTGCTGGGAATCTTTCATTACCGCCCGGCGCCGTTCTGCCTGCTCGACGAGGTCGACGCTCCACTTGACGAAGCGAACGTGGGGCGCTTTACTGATAAGGTCGTCCAGATGTCCGCTGACACGCAGTTCATCGTGATCACACACAACAAGAGGACGATGGAGATGGCCCGCGCTCTTTATGGCGTGACGATGGAGGATGCAGGTGTCTCGAAGCTCGTGTCGGTAAAGTTTGAGTGAATAAGCGAAAGTCATTGCAAGTGCTCCCCGCCGCGCTAATGGTTTTTAGCGCGGCGATTTCCATTTACGCGCAGGATCAGAGTGGCGCGAAGCATAATCCGCGTCCGCAGGTCGCGGGCTCGTCTGCTGACGCTGGTGCGACTAAGACTGAGGTGGTCAAGTATTCCTACGAGTTCTCGCAGCCGAAGTTTTACGTCAAACACATCGTTCTCGAACACGATGCGAATGGGCGTGGGACGGTTACCTTCGAGCGTTTGAACGAGGACACACCGGTTTCTGAGCCGATTGAGCTTTCGGCGGATGCTCTGGCGCGTATCAGTTCGGCGTGGCAGTCATTGCAGTTTTTGGAATCAGACACAGATTACCAGTCGAACAAACAGTTTCCGCATCTCGGCACGATGAAGATTAGTATGCAGCGTGGCGAGCGCAAGCGTGTGGCGGAGTTTAACTGGACCAATAATGAAGATGCTACGACGCTGGTGAACGAGTATCGCAAGGCGGCGGATCAGGCGATTCTCGTTTTCGACATTGCGGTCGCGCGTGAGAACCAGCCGCTGAATGCTCCGAAACTGATGGAGACGATGGAGTCGCTGTTGAAGCGCAATGGACTCTCCGACCCGCGTCAATTGCTCAAACTGCTACAAGATCTCAGCACCGACGAACACGTCCCCCTCATCGCCCGCAACCACGCCCTGCGGTTGATCAAAAAAATTGAGAAGTAATTTACTTCCGTGAAGCGAACTCAGGAGCTACTAATCATCGACGTTTGGAAGCCGATGGACAAGGAGGTTGTCGGCGCTCCTGAGCTTGAGTCTATTCAGGAGACGATTGCCGAGAGCTTTGGGGCGTCCGTTAGTCCGGCTTCGATTGCTCGCGCGCTCGCCGATCACGGGGTTCGACTCGGGCATCCGGAGATTCTCCAGGCTGATGTGCGTTGGCGTGAGCGCAATTTACTGTTTACACCGGAAGACCTGACGTTTGGCACCATTGACGCCGCCAATGCGCTGATAGAGAAGGTCGAGAGTCTGAACGATGCCGCAAGGGCGGAGCGACTGCGCTACGAAGTGAGGCAGCTTAAGAC
>DATENQ010000144.1:0-19503 GCA_035275005.1 Pyrinomonadaceae bacterium
AATGCTATCGGTCTCGACCACAAGGCAATGGTCCAATCCGATCTTTGCCATCTCGCCGCCGCTCATGCCGGCCAGGCCGATGGTGGTTACACCCATTTCCTTCGCTTTCACAAAAGCTTTCACGAGATTGTCAGAGTTTCCGCTGGTCGAGAGGCCGACCAGTCCATCACCGCGACGCGCCTGCGCGATCACCTGGCGAACAAAGACGTGCTGGAATCCGACGTCATTCGCGACCGCGCTCATCATCGTCCGGTCAGCCGTCAGATCGATCGCAGTCAACGCAACGCGCCCGGCAGTAACCGGGTGCAGAAACTCAACGGCCACGTGCGCGGCGTCGCAGCTCGAGCCGCCGTTGCCCATCGTAAAGAGCCGGCCGTTACGGCGATAAACGTCCGCAATCGCTCCCGCCGTAGCTACAACTTCCTGCCCGTTCTTCGCAAAAAATTCATCAACCGCCTGGTGATGATGAGCTGACTTTTGCGCGACTGATTCGAGCAAGGCGGCATTCATCGACGACGGATCCTGCTTCTTGCCGTGCAGAAAAGGGTAGAGTCCCTTCAGGTTTGGATCTTCAGCTGCACTCATTATTTTAAGCCGCTACTTCAGCCGGTGGGCTCGAAGCCGATTCCTTCATTGCCTGGAGCTCCGCTTGTACTTCGCCAAGCTCTCGCAGGACCTTCAACGTCGCTTCTGCCTCGTCCTCGTTAATCAGACTCATGCCGAAGCCGACATGGACCAGCGTCCAGTGCCCGACACACCTTTCGAGTGGATGGTATTCGTCAACCACACACTCCAGGCTGATTTCTCGTTGGACACCGCTAACGTCGACCAGCGCCATCTGCTTTTCAACGTTGGTAATTTTTATGATTTGGCCAGGAATTCCAAGACACATTGCTTTGTCCTCATTGGTTAATATGACGCGCTGCGGCAATCGCAGCCTGACCCAGCGCCAGTCCCCCGTCGTTGCTTGGGACTTTGGCGTGTAAGAGACAACGTAGACCATCCGCTTCGAGTAACCGCACGACTTCTTCTAACAGGAGTTTGTTCTGGAAACAGCCGCCGCTGAGAGCAACGGTGTTTAGCGAGTTGGCCCAGCGAATGCGCGCAACCATGTCGCGAATCGCTCGCGCTAGTCCGTAATGGAAGCGAAGTGCCATCTGTGGCACCGGAGCCTGCCGGGCGAGATCCTCCAGCAGTGACTGCCACATCGGTAACGATTCGAGATGGAGCAGGCCATCGGCTTCGTTGATCGCGAACTTGTATGGCTCCTCGTCAGGCGACGACGGCCATTTCTCAGCCAACGCTTCCAGTTCCATCGCGCCCTGGCCTTCGAAGAGAGCGTGATCGGCGCACAGTCCCAACGCCGCGGCAACCGCATCGAAGAGCCGCCCGCACGAACTCGCGAGGGGCACGTTTAATCCAGTCTCCAACATACGATCGATCGTCTTCAACGGCTTCGCGCTCAGGTAACGATGAAGATCGAGTGTGGAAAAGTTTTCGGTAAACTGGGACCACCCTTGTGCAGCGACGAGATGCGCGTAAGTGTTGCGCCACGGTTCGCGAATAGCCTGGACGCCGCCCACCATCGCAACAGGCTTGAACGCTGCCACTCGCCGGTAGCTTTGATAATCAGCCAGCAGAAACTCACCGCCCCAGATCGTGCCGTCGCCGCCGAAGCCTAATCCGTCAATGGCGATACCAAGAATGGGTGGAGAATCAAGGGCGATTCCGTTTTCAACCATGCAGCTCGCGATGTGCGCATGATGATGTTGAACTTCCAACAGCGGTAACTGTTCATCCGCTGAGCGTTGTTTAGCGAGTTTCGCGGAAAGATATTCGGGGTGCATGTCCGCAACGAGCATGTGCGGACGATGATCGTAAATCTTTGAATAGAGTTGCAGGTTCTTCTGGTAATCCTCGAACGTGGAAACGTCTTCGAGATCGCCCTGGTGCTGCGAGAGAATCGCGGCGCCGTCTTTCAAGACGCAGAAAGTTGCCTTCAACTCGCCGCCAAAAGCGAGTAGATCTGGCGCGCCGTCAAAACCGGCCGGCAATGACACGGCACTTGGCGCATAACCGCGGGCACGTCGAATCAGCGACGGCTTACCGGCTACGATCCGCACGACTGAATCGTCGATCCGGTTTGCGATCTCGCGATTGTGCATCAACATAGCATCGGCGATGCCCCGCAAACCGCTTCGCGCGCGATCGAGACTCGTGACCTGTGGCTCGTCCGAGATGTTGCCGCTGGTCATTACAAGTGGTTGATCGATCCGCTGTGTGATCAAAAGGTGTAGCGGCGTGTACGGCAGCATGAAGCCGACAGCATTCAGACCGGGTGCGATGCCGTGCGGCAACTTCTCGGGACCGTCTGCCGGGATCAACACGATCGGAGCTTCGGGACTCTGCAACAACTCTGCGTGAACCGGAGTCAGGTTACAGTAACGGCGAATCACGTCGAGGTCGCGGGCCATTAGCGCGAACGGTTTGCCGTAACGATGTTTGCGCTGTCGCAATCGCTGCACGGCGTCAGCATTGGTGGCGTCACAGGCCAGGTGAAATCCGCCGAGTCCGCGAATCGCTACCACCTTGCCGCTCTTTAACAACTCGATAGCGGAATCAAGCGGCGCCGAATAAGGCATGGCGCCGTTCGTCTCCATTTGTTCCAGCCAGATCATTGGTCCGCACGCCGGACAGGCGATCGGCTGCGCGTGAAAGCGACGATCGGCGGGCTGTAAATATTCGCTTTTACAGTCGGCGCACATGGGGAAGTCCGACATCGTCGTGTTGACGCGATCGTAGGGAACTTCCTTCACGATGGAGAAGCGTGGTCCGCAGTGCGTGCAGTTTGCGAATGGATAACCGTAGCGCCGTTCACTTGGATCGAGTACTTCCGCGCGACAGGCATCGCAGGTCGCAGCGTCTGGAGTGATGCGCGTGCAATTCTCGCCGGCGACGCTTTCGGCAATGCGGAAGTCTTCAAAGTCGAGCAGGTTCAGGACGTGCGTTTCGATATCTTCGATCTGCGACAGCGGCGGCGCTTCGGTGTGCAAGCGAGTAAGAAACTGCGAGATAGCGCCGGAGTTTCCAGTCGTGCGGATTAAGACGCCAAAGCCGTCATTCAACACTTCACCAACAAGTCCTTCGTCACAGGCCAGTCGCCACACCGTTGGGCGAAAGCCAACACCCTGGACTGTTCCTCTGACACGGATTTCGACGGTTTGGCGAATTTCCATTTTCTTTGTCCGCAGATTTCACAGATTTCGCAGATTTTATTAAATGAATCTGTGTAATCTGTGGATCACGCGACTTCGATCGCTGCTTTCAGGCGACGTCCGACTCGCACTCGCGTCTCTTTCAGGTTCTCCATCAGAGGCACGACCACTCGAATTACTTGCAGCGGCGAATCCGCGGGCGTGAACACGACCCGGTAAATTGGTTCCTGCACTACGCGGCGCAATATCTCGATCAACGCATCGAGTTTCTGCTGCAAGGTGCCGGCAAAGGCGAGATCGGGAATGTCAGTCAACAACACTTGCTGTTGCGGATCGCTCACACCGATCATGTGTCGCCGCACGCGTGTCGCTTCCTGCTCTTCAGCGTCGGATGTTGGCACTTTCCGACCGCCGTGGATGAAAGCCACGCGGCTTTGCGCAGCCTCAGTCACAGCCCGCAAGACTGCTCGATCACGATCCAAATCGCATGCCCAACCTCCGTTGAATGTCTTGCGGCTGGGATTGTTCAAATCGAAAACGAAGGCGGCGAAGAACGGTATTCCGTAGTCGTTATGAATAGTGCGAACTTTTAAATGTAGACCGTTCTGCTCGGCGCGCACTACGATTTCGCGCACCTCGTCAGGCAAACTCGCCGCCTCGACTAACTTCGACGCGTTGCGAACAAACTCAAACGACCAGATGTCGCGCTCGATCAGCTCCAGCAGAGCCTGAATTGTTGCTTCAAGGACCGTGTTGCCGGATGCCAGTCCATTGGTCGATGACCCGAAAAGCGACTGTCCAACGTTCGGCGCCGGATAATAGATGAGTTCTGCGGGAATGGCGCGCTCGGCTCCGCTTTCAAGGTCTTGAACCGAGGCAAGCAGTAGCGGACCATCGAGGTCGACCTCGCGCTGAAGGAGCGGTACGAAGTCGAGAATCGCATCGTCTGCTCGCTCGTGGCCGGCGACGTCCCTCGCAGATCCCCAATGGGTTGAAACATCACCTATCCCCGGTTCGGCAAAGTAAAACTCGAGGGCCTCCATGTAGGCCCCGACTTCAGCATCCACAGGGCGCAGGCCTTTCCCGAAAGTAAAGGCCTCGCCGCGCGCGTGTGGTCGTACACTTACAAAAACCGGAACGCCCAGGACATCAAGTTCGGTGATATCCGTTACCTCGCTGATGCCAGCAGTCGCGGCCCACTGCCTGGCATTCAGCAAGGTCGTTTCGGGCGGTAAACTGCGCATGCTTCTCGCACTGCTTGAAACCATGCGTTAGTTGGTCCCGTGGAAAGAGGTAAAACTCTAGCCGTCGATATCGTCTCCGCAATGGGCTCCGGTCGCGCAAAAGCCGTCCACGTCGCCGTCGTCGTCGCCGCAGTGAACGCCGGTGGCGAGATTGCTATTACCCATAAGACGTGCGAATCGTGCCAGGGAATCCCGATCTAACGCTATCGATACTGTGTTCTTGGTCATTGTCATCTCCTTTATTCAGGTTGGGTAGGGTTTAGATTTTTCACCCCGGAACCGCAGGTGAGTCCGCGCAAATCTTCTATGGCTGCAAGTTATGCTAGCGTCTGGTGTCGATCTGTTCGTCACCATCAATGGAATTTTGGGGCAAATCCCGCTTGGTACCCGCTTGATTGTCTGAAAGGGAACTGGAAGGTCCTCAAGTCTTCTGTGAAGGTTGTTGACTCAGCTAGTAAACGAAAGGACCTGACAACTTTTGAGCGAGCGGAGTCTATCACAGCCCAAAGGAGTTGCAAACAGTTTTGCAGCAAATAGATCGGCGACGCAGATAGTTCTGTAAATTCCACTTTCATAAAGCCGCAATCAAAGAACAAGTCAGGAAGAGGGGCTAACCCCCCGCAGTAGAAAGCGCGCAAGCGGGGGGCAAGCCCCTCTTCCTGACTTGTTCTTTGATTGCGTTGCTCAAGTGACCTTACATTCTACTGCGACTGGTAGTACTCCGCTTATTGGAATAGATTGCATTTGGTTCTGCCCCCTTAACGCTCAATCTCAGAACGAGGTGCCAATCAAATGTTAAAACGCAATTTTGCCTACCTGATTGCCTTGCTTACCTTGATGGCGGGTACGGTGCTCGCTCAATCTCCGAACACCGCCAGCATCGTTGTAACAGTGACCGACCAGAACGACGCCGTCGTCAACGGCGCAAACGTGTCGGTCGTCAACACTGCAACGGGCGCCACGCGCGAGGTCGTTTCCAACGATGAAGGCACCGCGACTATCGCCGGCCTGTCGCTAACCGGTCAATATAAAGTGAGTGTTGCGATGACCGGGTTCACCGCGGAAGACGTGAGCGACCTGACCCTTCGCGGGGGCGAAACTGCCTCGCTGAAGATCAAGCTACAGGCGAGCGGAGGCAAGAGCGAAGTTACTGTTTTCGGTACCGCCGAGGGCGTTCGCGCAGACCCGCAGTTTGGACTGACACTCAAAAGTCAGGAAATTAACGAAACACCGATTCTGGGTCGAAAGGTTTCGACAATTCCCCTTTTGAATTCAGCGTTTCGCCAAGGCAAGGGAACTGGCGATCTCTTCGTCAATCAAACCTATTTCATCACCGGCGTGGGCTCGCGTCGCGCGACTACGATCCTATTGGACGGCGCCAGCAACGATGAAGGTTGGGGACGCCAGACCGCCGTCGCGACAGTGCCAATGGGCGCCGTGCAGGAGTTCAATGTACTCGTGAATGCGTTCTCGTCCGAGTTTGGCTGGACCTACGGGCCGGCACTGAACGTCATTACCAAATCCGGGACACGAGAATTCCACGGCGAAGGACTTTACATGCTGCGTCCGGGTGGCAGCTGGCAAGCGAAGAAGTTTTCAACAAAAAATTTCTGTCCATCTTCGGTGAGCACTTGTGTACCGCCTGCTAATCTCACCGCGATCAATCCCGTTGACATACCTGACAAGCTGAATCAGTTCTCGGGTGCATTGGGTGGTCCAATAGTCCAGGACAGGACGTTCTTCTTTGTAGCCAGCGATTACACGCGACAGGATCGAACGACGTTTCTCTCGAGTAATTTGCCCGCTTTTGTGTTACCGCCTGACGGCCAATTGGACTATACGGGACACTATCGACAATTCCTGTTTGACGGGCGGATTGATCACAAATTCACGCCTGATGAAACGCTGATGTTTCGTGTGAACGTCGATCGGATGTCGGATGATAATCCGCAGGACGCTGTCGGCGGCACGAATGCGCCCAGCGTGGCGCGCCGGTATTCACGCCGCGCATGGACCATGCAGGGAAATTTAACTTCAGTGTTCAGCTCGAACGTCGTCAACGAAGCGCGATTGTCCTACCTGCATGGCGATCCGGTCACGCTTTGGGAGGCGCAGAACCCTTCAACTGTCTACACGAGATCCGGAGCGGTAGCGTTCACGATCGGTGAATCGCGCGCCTCCGATCTCTGGAGTTATCAGTGGCAGTTTTCTGACACCCTCTCGTGGTCGCTTGGTAAACACTACCTGCGTTTGGGCGGTAGCGTCATACATCACAGCTCGGGAGGTTTCGGCAGTGAACCTGGTACGGCACTGCTGGGCACATTCACATTCAGAAGTGCAACGACGGCGCCTTTCAGCAATTTGACGCTCGCAGACGTTCAGAACTACACGCAACCGATCAATTTCGGCATCAGCACTTACGATTTGCCGCAATGGCTGCTTACCGGTTTTGTGCAGGACAGCTATCGCGTGAGGACCGATCTCACGATCGATCTCGGATTACGTTATGACCGGCAGACACTAACCGACGACAAGAATAATTTCGCTCCGCGCATCGGCTTTGGATGGCATCCCGGCGCCGACCCGCGCACGGCGATTCGCGGTGGCTACGGTATGTATTTCGCGCAAATACGAACGAATGCAGTTGCCAGTTATCTCGTTAATGGTCTCGACGGGCTGGCAACGTACACCGCGGTTTCCGGGCAGACAGGTTTCCCGACGTGTTTGACATGTGTGCCGGTGAACGTCGATCCGTCGGTAATTCCAGCCGGCCAATTACCAGCGCGCGACATCACCATCAGGGCGGGGCGGCGCGCGTTTTACCAGGAGCAGTTCGCGCGTTTTGGATTAGATTTCAGCCGGTTGCAGAATTATCCGGATGAGTTGGTGAACCCGCGCAGTCAGGTGTTTACGATCGGCGTCGAGCGAGAGGTAGTGAAGGGATTGTTTATTGGCGCTGACTACGTGCGGCAGCACTTGAGTGAGATTCAACGCACCGTAGATCTCAATGCGCCGTCAGTGTTTGATCGCACCGCGCCGGGACAAGTTAGAACTGTTGCCAACGCAAATGCGACTCGACCGATACTGCCCGTTAACGGTGGCGTGCGGCAGGTGAACGTGATCATGAATCTCGGGGAAGCGGATTACAACGCGCTGCAAACAAACCTTGTCTATCGCGGACATCGAAAGATGTATGCATCGTTGAGTTACACGTTGTCGAAAGCAACGAACACTACCGAGCCTGACGGCAATGGAATTAATCCCAACCAGAGCATCCTCAGCCGGCTTGGCGAAGAAGAGCGTGGGCCGAGCGTGGTCGATCAACGTCATCGCGCGGTTGGTACGTTCCATTATCAGTTACCGTGGAATTTCACGGCGGGCACGCTGGTGATGCTAGCTTCGGCGCGTCCGTTCAACTCGACGACCGGCGTCGATAACAACGGCGATGGCGCGACTAACGATCGCCCGGTTATCAATGGCGCGGTCATTAGTAAGTCAGCGTTTCGTGGAACGCCGACGTCGGAGGTGGCGATCTTTGTTGAGAACCGCGTCAAGCTGACGGAGCGCGTCAACCTGTTACTCAGGTTGGAAGGCTTCAACATCTTCAATCATGGAAACTATCTGGCTCGTGGCGTAACCGTTTACGGTGATGGTGCAACTGCTGCGCCGACGTTTGGCTGGTTTACACCTGCCAGCGCGATCGGAACTGATGGACGCGCGATTCCGGCTTTCGCGAACATCGATCCGCCACGCATGTTTCAGTTGCAGGCGCGCCTCGTTTTTTGATGGATGATGCCACGGGCTTGCCCGTGGCATCTAATTCCGACGGCTTCTTCCATATCGCGGTTTGACGCCGGTAAGGATGTAGTCCCTTATCTCTCGTCTGATTCGAAACACGCGCAGTCGCAATGCATTTAGCCCCATGCCAAACTGTTCAGCCAGGGCGCGTCGGTGATCGATCTTATTGCGCCCGGTGCCGGTGTAGTACTTCAGGATTAGCTCACGATCAGACTTCGGAATCGTATTCAGCGCTTCATCAAGTTGTTTGAGCAGGTCCTCCAAATCAGGATCGCAGGCGGTTGCTGGTGTGGGTAGCGAGAGCGGAGACCGGTAGCGCACGGTCGTGATATCGTGCTGGTACTCCAGATAAATTTTCTTTGCCACTCCGTAGAAGTAGCGGGCCGGGTCGCCGTTGAATTCGGTGCTGAGTTGAGTGAGCTTTCGCGCAACGCGCTCGAAGGTTGCATCGGCAAGATCTTCGGCAAAGACACAGCGCCTGGCCCGAAACATCATTATCAAGCGGCCGCGAATAACCTCGTACTTCTGACCCGCAGTTTCCGGATCCGGACCGAGCCAATCCAGGAATCGTTCAAAAGCGGCGGCGGTGACCCGGCCGTCAGACAACTCTTTAAGCTCCGGCGGCCGTGCGACGTTTGAATCTGTCAAAGAAACTGCGAGGCTGCAACGGGTGTTCATACATAGCTCCTTGTTTTTGTTCACTTCGCACACGTGTACCGATCAGGCAGTTCAGCCCTCCGTCTTAGGCGGTCACGTGATTCAGGCGTTAAAGGACGCCGGCCAGCTTTAGTAGATCCTGGAGGTCAAACTTCCCTGGAGTGCTTCCAAGAGTTGGCCTCCAATGAGGGTCGGCGAGAATCGAGTAACTACTGTTGCGCAAGACTCCGATCAGAACCTCGGCAACAATCGTGCTTCCTACTGGTCCAAGGTGTTGGCCGCGACTGTAAAATGCAGCCTCTGCCAGGATGTAGAACCACAGCGGGGTTCGGTCTAGAAACTTTTGCTCTAGAAACGTACTCTCCTTTAGAAGTTCTAATTGCTCTTCCCTAAGTGCTGATGCGATCTGCTTATCCGTCAACGGCATTATTCCCTCAGGCTTCATCGCCTGCGCCACTGCCTGGCCTGTCGGCATTCTCAGGATGTAACCACGAAGCAGATTTCTGATCGCGAGATTTCCTTCCGGATCCGTGTCGTCCACTTGCTCGGATTCCAACTCCAGAAGCAACTCGGTAAGCGTCGTATCGATCGGCCGCGGGAGATTAAGCCTTTTCTCTGGTTGTAAGAACGCTTTCCAGTCGATTACCCAATCTTCAGGAAGCCGCCTGTGGGCAATCGTGAAGAGTTGACGCAACCCGCCCAGGCGGTTTATGCAATTGAACTCATTATAAGAAGGGCGCACTTTGCTGTGGCCAAATCTAAAAGCCGCCACAGAGAACTCAAGAGGCATGAAGAATGTTCGAGGAGCTGGATTGAAGAATCTGGGTCCATAGTATCTGACCTTTTTAACGATAGCGGGCTCAGCTATGCGTTCCAGAAAGTCATCCAAAACGATCCATTGATAATGCTGCGTGAGGAGCTTTCTGGCGGCGGCGAAACTTAATCCATAGTCGTTCACAAGATTGTTGTGCGCGTGTAGAAAAGCGACGTGTAGTTGGGAGATAACGATGTTTTCGTCATCTCTCGCGTCGCCAATTCTTGCGCTACTATCCGCCCGTCGCGGCAAATCGTTGTAAACACCTTTGCCTGGAACTGGCCCCAGACTGCCTGGACCTACCTTCTCTATCAACAATTTATTTGAATCACTTGGATCACGAGGAGCAAACTCGCCATTAACGTCCGGCCCATAGACGTGATCCAGATCCAGGTTGGGGGATCTGGAATTCACGATATGGGTTGGTATCAACGCGGGATCGATCGGAGTTGGGTTACTTAACTTGATCATCGACGATCCCTTTTCCCGGGTGATGTCATGGTCGACAAATTGCCCGAAGAAAGTGTAGATCGCCGGAACGAGTACCTCCGGCAGTTCATTCTCAGCAGGATCTTTCATCCCCTCCCGTCCCAGTCTCCGCAGGTTATCCACGGTGAGTTGAGACTCGTCCAAAAGGTATTCCTTACGTTGCAACTCTGGGAACATATACCCGAAGGGCCAGGAGGGCGGCCGACAGTGGGGAGATCCGTTGGCAGGAAGTGTGCCTGTCTCGACAACGTCTTCCGCTATTGGTTCGAGGGGTAATATGGCCCCATGTAGCACTTTTGTCATGATGAAGCTCCGTATGTACTTTAGGATCACCATTGCCTGGCAACTCTTAGCGGGCTGTTTTCAGTTGGTGCTCCCTGATGTTCAGGTCCAGTGTTTCCTCTATTCGCGACATCAGCTCGCGCAAATTCGTTCCTTCCTTTCCTTGAAGGGCGTCGAGGAGATCCTGCTTCTCAAAGTCGAGTCTGCTGAAGTCGATGGACCTTATGTTGTCCTGTAACGTATGAAAGAGATCGTCAAGATCAGGGCGCGGAACGACGAAATCTAATGGAGTCTGCATTCCCTGCGGAATCGCGGATCCAAAATTAGGCGTTGAGCCAATTACCCCATCCGTACGTACCCTGTCCTTGAGCCCCGGCACGTCTCTCATCCACGGGACCGATTGCTCCTCGTCATCGGGGGGGCGCATAACTGCGACAAACAACTTGACAGTCTCGTCGGCAGGATCGGTGCAAAAGAAACGAGCCTCGGGGATCTCACGCCCCTCCATCCAGGGAATAATGCCGGTTATGAACCGGCCATCTGAATCCACTGCCGTGTTTCCATTTCCGTCCAGGACCTCGTCCTTAACATATTCGATGAAGTCCGCCATGCCGTCCTTCACAGCGTAAGCAAGAATTTCGGTGTCACGCATGTCTCTTTCTCCTTTCTCACTGATCATAAACTTTCTGGATTGAATACAGCGGTGAGTCTACTTATCCGTTTGCCTTGAGTCTTTAATATCAAATAGTATTGCGGGAAAAATCGGGTTAAGTTTTTCCTAAAACCGCCTAACCGACCCTTTAAAAAAGGAACCTCCCCCATGAAGGTCCGTACCGATGAGGAATATGAATTCGGCTCTTATCGTCTCAACGTTAACGAATGCAAGCTTTGGCATGGCGTTGAAGAGATAAAACTTCGGCCAAAGCTTTTCGATCTGCTCGTCATCTTTATCGAACATCAGGGACGGATGCTCGAAAAAGAAGAGCTCATTCAAACCCTTTGGCCTGACTCCGTTGTCGAAGACAGCAATCTCACTGTCAACATCAATGCACTTCGCGCTGTCTTAAGTGATGGAACTTACATTGAAACTGTTTCAAAACGCGGGTATCGCTTTGTCCCTGAGGTCAGGATCATCCGCGATAAGCACCCTGCTCCGGACAATGGCGATGGCGACCTGATCGAGCCACCCGGAGGAGCCTTACCACTCCACTCCATCCTTTACATCCTCAGGTCCAGTGACGACGAATTCTGTCACGCGATTGCGAGGCACGACAGTATCGTGCTGGTCAAAGGCGCGCGACAGGTCGGCAAGACATCTCTGCTGGCCCGGGGATTGGAAGCAGCGCGAATGGTTGGCGCCCAGGTGTTGCTGATCGACTTCCAACACTTCGGCCCGGCCGCATTCGAAAGCGCCGGGAAGCTGCTGCTCGCGATGGCGGAATTAATCGCTTATCAGGTCGAATCACCTACGGCGCCACACGAAAATTGGAACGACTGCCTGAGCCCAAGCAGTAACTTCGAAAGATTTCTGCGCCGCCAGGTATTGGCTGATGAGGAATCGTATTTCGTGCTGGCGCTCGACGAAGTCGACCGGTTGTTCAATCACAATTACGCCAGCGAGATCTTCGGACTCTTTCGTTCGTGGCACAACCTGCGGGCACTCGATCCAAACGGACCGTGGTGCCGTTTGACGATCGCTATCGCTTACGCCACCGAGGCACATCTTTTCATCTCCGATCTAAACCAGTCGCCCTTCAATGTTGGCACGCGCTTGACGCTGGAGGATTTCAGCCGCGAGCAGTTAGCGGAACTGAATGAGCGTTATGGCGGGCCGTTAGGCGACACCAGGCAGATTGTTGATTTTCAACATCTGGTCGGCGGTCATCCCTACCTGGCGCAGATAGGTTTGTTTGAGATCTGTAAACACAATGCCACGCTGGCCGCTTTAGTGCAGAGGGCCGATCAGGATGACGGTCCGTTCGGAGATCATCTACATCGATTACTATTTTCGCTGCAACAGGATCAACACCTGCTGCAGGAACTACGCGACTTTTTGCTTTCGGAGTCGACCTTATCCAATAACGCGTTCTACCGTTTGCGTAGCGCCGGCGTTCTCTCAGGAGAAACAGCGGACGAACCACGTCCACGCTGTGATCTTTACGCGCGATACCTGAAAAAACATTTAGTATGAGCGCCCTCCCGATTTCGAGTGCTCCGAGTTTTTACGTCGTCGGCGGAACAATGCGGCCGGACGCGCAGTCATACGTGCATCGTGTTTCGGATGAACAGTTGTACGCGGGTCTGATGGAGAACGAGTTCTGCCACGTACTGACTGCGAGGCAGATGGGGAAATCGTCATTGATGCTTCGCACTGCCGCGCGTTTGCGCAAAGCGGGAATCGGCGTAGCCGCTTTAGACCTCACGGGAATCGGCACGAATCTCTCGCCCGAGCAGTGGTATAGCGGACTGATCGTTCAATTGGGTGACCGGCTGAATTTGGAAGATGAGCTGCTGCGGTTTTGGCAGGCCAATGTGAGTCTTGGTCCGATGCAGCGATGGGTCAGTGCGATTAGAAAGGTTGTGTTGCCTTTACGTGCAGGACGTCTGGCGATCTTTATCGATGAGATTGACGCGGTTGCGAGCCTGAAGTTTTCGACGGACGAGTTCTTCTCCGGAATCCGCGAATGCTACAACCTGCGCAACGAAGACGCGGAGATGAATCGCCTCACGTTTTGCCTCCTCGGAGTTGTGAATCCTTCCGAGCTGATCCGCGACACTCGCACCACGCCTTTCAACGTCGGCAGACGAATCGAGCTAAACGACTTCACCGAGCAGGAAGCACTGCCACTCGCCGAAGGATTAGGACGCAGCGAGACGGAAAACTACGCGTTGCTCAAGCGAGTGTTCTATTGGACCAACGGTCATCCATACCTGACGCAACGCCTTTGCAAAGCAGTTTCGGAGAACGGCACGCACAGCAGCATTCGTGAGATTGATGAGTCGATCGAACGAATGTTCTTTTCCAAACGGGCGCAGGAGTATGACGACAACCTGATTTTTGTTCGCGAGCGGTTGTTGCGCAGCGGAGCAGACGTCACTGCGTTGTTGAATCTTTATGCGCGCGTCAGGAAAAACAAGCCAGTCGCCGCGGATGATTCTCAATCTCTGGCGAGCATTCTCCGGCTATCAGGAATTACGCACGCAGAAAACGGCAGACTGCGCGTCAGGAATCGGATCTATGAGCGAGTTTTCAACCACGACTGGATCAAAGCCAATCTTCCCGGCGCCGAGCTCAGAAGACAACGCGCGGCGGTGCGGCGCGGCGTGCTCCGCACCACTGGAGTTGCAATGGTCATACTGGCGATCGTGGCCGCTCTTGCAATTACAGCCTTTCGACAGGCAACGATCAACAAACAACTGTTGTACATGGCGCGCATGAAGGTGGCCAGTCAGGAATATGAAAACGCAAACATCGCTCGCGTCGAAGAGTTGGTGAATCAGACAACGCAAGACGATTTGCGAGGTTTCGAGTGGTTTCTCTTCTGGCAGCTTGCACACAATGAGACGCTGCGTATGCGCGACTCTGGTCATACGCCGGGCGCTAAATTCTTCAACGGCACCGACACAGTTGCGCTGGCTAAAGTAATACACATTATGAGCCAGCAACGACGCGAGTACCGGATCAAGCTTTATGACTTGAAATCACAGACGGAGACGATGTCGTTTAGCGTGCCCTCCGGAACCAGTTGGGACATTGCGACATTCTCACCCGATAACAAATATGTGGCGACGGATTCGCCTGATAACTCGGTAACTGTTTGGGAGCTTTCTTCCAAGTCACAGATTCGTAAGTTCTCGGGACCTGGAGAAGGGGTTTACTCGTTAGCTTTTGCGCAAGATCAACAATCACTCGCTGCAACTTTTTACAAAGGGACATTCAGGGTTTGGGATCTGAACTCAAGCACTCCTAAGTTTGAAGGAGTTTCGCAGAATCCCTTTCCAGGCATCGCTCTGTCACCAGACGGAAAGCATCTCGCGGTGGCTATGAGTAGGGACACCATTGAGTTTTTTGATGTTGGTACGAAAGAATCCCGGCGATCTTTTTCGATTCCGAAAGGTCCTGTAGGCCGGATCTTCTTTTCACCGGACGAAAGTAAGCTCTTTACCACAAACGACGACGGCAACATCTACGGCTGGAATCTCTACGATGGACAGCTTCTCAACTTTAATAACAGTCACTCGAGCGAAGTGATGTCGTTCTCGTTTTCCCCTGACGGAAAAACCCTGGCGACGGGTTCGGTCGACCGTCGCGTGAAACTGTGGGACGTCGCCACCGGAACAAACTTGCGTACGATCCTGGGCCATGGTGGCTGGATAACTGCTCTCGACTGGTCCGCTGACGGTCGATACCTGTTGTCAGGCGACAATGATGGTTTAATCAAAATATGGGACATGAACGTGAAGGAGCTGCCGATTTGGCCGGATCAGAAGCCGAGCTCAGTAGCGGCAACCGGCTTCACGCCCGGAAACGAGTTGATTGCGGTCGGACGCGCTCCCGATGGGAACTTGAAACTCTGGAACCTTTCACAAGGAAAGTTGCTGTCGGATCTCGGTGCTGGCGAACAAGTGGCAAGCGCCGCCTTTTCGAAAGATGCTGCACTGGTTGCGGTCACGGTGGAGCCTCAAGTCAGGATTTATTCAGTCGCAACTGGAAAACTGATCAGCACATTGGAACGGCGTGCAGAGAACCTCTACAGTTTGGAATTCTCACCGGACGGCACGAAACTTCTTTCCGGAGATAAACAAGGCGAGGTCATCATTTCAGATGTCTCAAGCGGACGATCTGAAGCGCAGTTAAAAGGTGAAAACATGTACTACCGCGCCGTGTTTTCACTGGACGGCAAAAAGATTGCTTCAGCGGATCAGGACGGAAAGATCAAAATCTGGGACGTTGCGTCAAGGTCGATCGAGAGAACTCTGACCGGTCACAATGGGGTTGTTGGACTTCTAACCTTCTCGCCAGATGGCCGGCTGCTCGCGTCTGCTGCTCAGGACAACACCGTACGGCTGTGGGATCCCGCGACTGGAAAACAGTTGAAACAGCACATCGGGTCTGATTCTGTTCAGCGCTTTGCGTTTGCGCCGGATGGCAAGCGGCTCGTGACGGTAAGTCTGGACGGAGCAGTGGTGCTTTGGGATCCGAACACGATGGACGAGGTTGTTACGATCCGAAAGAGTGGCCGCAGTGTCACGCCATCGTCTGTGACTTTCTCTCCCGACGGTCTAACGCTCGCGGTGAGTGATGAATATGGCGTGAAAGTCTGGCAAGCCGCGCAGCCACCGCGAAACAAGGATTGAGCAAGGAACCTGCCGCGGACAACACAGATAAAATCCGGATTTATCCGTGTCATCTGCGGCTTATTACATTAGAATCACGCTTATTCCGATGAAACAAATCTCATTCCTGCTGATCGCGTTTGCGGTGCTCATCTGCGCTGGTTGCTCGCGTTTTCATAACGCGCCGAGCAACTCGCAAGGTGAACGCTACGTCGTTATTTCTCCCATCTACAACGAAATCATCTGGGCGCTGGGCGCGCAGGACAAAGTTGTCGGAATCGATCTCTCAACCACCTATCCTCCTGAAGTCAAACAGGTGCAGACTGTCGGCTACCATCGTGCCTTGAGCGCTGAAGGAATCCTTTCGCTTCACCCTACGGGGATCATTCACGACAACAACATCGGCCCGCCGCAAGTCGTGCAACAACTGCAACAGTTGAATATCCCCATGAAAACGTTTACCGCGAAGAACGATTCATTCGACGGGACGAAAGCGCTGATTCGCGAGATGGGCGCCTATTTTCATAAAGAGCAGCGCGCCGAGGAACTGTGCAAAACGCTTGACGACCAACGTGTAGCCTCGCTCGAAAAGGTGAAGCAATACAGCGATCATCCACGCGTCGCGGTGATCCACTTTGGTCGCGCGTCAAACGTCTATCTCGTCGTCGGCAAAGGCGGAGGCGGCGACGGCGGTGGCGTCAGTCAGATGGTAGAACTCGCCGGCGGACAGATGGCCGTGGAGAACAGAGGCATGCAGCGAATGGAGTCGCCTGAGATCATTGCGCAGGCGAACCCTGACATCATTCTGCTCACCAACTACGGTTACGACCGCCTCAATGGCTCACTCGACCAGATAAAAGCCCTGCCGGGCGTTGCAACTTCGAATGCTGCGAGGAACAATCACATCTACCGAATCGAGGAGAACGTGCTAAATTACTTCGGACCACGCTCGGGCGAAAACATCGCGAAAGTAGCCGAAATAATTCATCAAAAGTGACAAAGCAAGATCGCAGCCGGCGAGTAATCCTCATTGCGTTAGTTGGTATCACGCTTCTCGTTCTCGCCGCTTCGATACGCTTTGGCGCGATCGATTTCTCAACTGCTGAGATCACCCACGCGCTCGCCTCTCTGCTTCCCGGACATCCTGAACCAACTCTGGACCAACGGATTCTGCTCGAACTGCGCTTACCGCGCGCGGTTCTGTGTCTGTTGGTCGGCGCGAGTCTCGGCGTTGGCGGCACGCTGATGCAGGCTCTGTTTCGTAATCCCATCGTCGAGCCGGGACTGGTTGGAACTTCGAGTGGCGCTGCCTTTGGCGCGGCGCTTTTTTTCGTGCTGGGTGGCGTGCTTCACATCGGCATGAGTCTTTGGAGTTTGCCGCTTGCCGCTTGCATCGGCGGCGTTGTCTCAACGTATCTCGTCTTTCTTCTTGCTCGTTCGCGCGAAGACGGACGCGCTTCGATCGTTATGTTGCTGCTGACTGGTCTCGCCGTGAATGCACTCTTTATGAGCGCGATCGGATTTCTGTCGTATATCGCGCGCGATCCGCAGGCTCGCTCGATCACGTTTTGGAGCCTCGGAACTCTGTCGGGTGCAAACTGGAAAGCAGTCGAGATCGTTACGATTTCAACTATCGCCGGAACTGTAATCGCATTGCGCTACGCGAAACAGCTCAACGCGCTGATGATTGGCGAAGAAGAAGCGACCTATCTGGGCGTTAACGTGAATCGTTTGAAATGGATCATCCTCTCGGTGAACGTTGTGATTGTGGCCGTGGCGACAGCGTTCACGGGCGTCATTAGTTTCATCGGACTCGTCGTGCCTCACATTCTGCGGATGGTAGGCGGCGCTGACAACCGCTTTCTCATTGCCGGCAGTGCGTTAACCGGGGCGACGCTGCTGACACTCGCGGATTTGATTGCGCGGCTTTCTGTGCGACCGGCGGAGTTGCCGATCGGCATTGTCACGTCCGCGGTGGGTGTTCCGGTGTTCATTTTTCTGCTGAGACGGCGGCAGTACGTTTTCTAATCATGATTACTGCCGAGAACATCACATTTCGCGTTGGCAAAAAGCCGCTGCTTTCTGATATCTCAGTATCGTTTGCACCCGCGAAGCTACATTTGATCGTCGGGCCGAACGGAGCAGGCAAGTCGACTCTCATCAAAGTGCTCGCGCGACTGCTGCGGCCGCAAGTGGGCAAAGTCGAGTACGAAGGAATTGATGTGGGGCAGGTTAACGAAGCTGAGCTTGCGAAACGTCGCGCGGTACTTTCACAGGCGGTCGAAGTTGCGTTTCCTCTGTCCGTTCGTGAGCTTGTGATGATGGGTCGTTACCCGCACTTTGCCGGCCGGCCCGGACCGGCAGACGAGAAGATCGTCGATGAGGCCATGGCCCACTTCGATGTAACGGAGTTCAGCGATCGACAGTATCAGACGCTCAGTGGCGGAGAACGCCAGCGTGTTAACTTCGCACGCGTGCTAACGCAACTACAGCACGATGGTCCATCTCGTTACCTTTTCCTTGACGAGCCACTCACGTTTCTCGACGTCCGCCACCAGATCGATTTCATGAAGAAGATAAAAGAGTTTGCGGCGGGGTTGAATGTCGTGACGGTGGGCGTCGTGCACGATCTCAATCTTGCCGCGCGCTTTGCCGATCACATTGTGTTGCTGAATGAGGCACGCGTCATCGCCGGCGGCACCCCGGCCGAAGTATTCACGACTGAACGGATTCGATCTGTTTTCGGAGTTGAGCCGACGTTCGTTCAGAGTGGCGACGCCGGCGTCCACCTAATCTTCAATTGAGCTGCAGATTTGCCGCGCGACAGTTTTAGCCGTAGATTTACGCGGATGAACGCAGATTAGAAGATCGGCGTTCATCCGCGTAAATCTGCGGCTAATCTCCTGGGATTTCAATCCAGGTGATCGCACTGTAGACCAGGCGGGAATACTCAACTGCCGCCCTTCATCATCTCGTCGCGCTTGGCTTTGAATTCTGATCCGGCTTTCCATTCCGGATACTTGTCGCCTTGCGCCACGCGATATCCGATCATCGTCAGCAACTGCGCGTTGTCAACTGCTCCCGTCAGATCCCAGTCAGGTTTAACCTCGTCTGAAACCTTGTGGTAGTCGTTGTTTGTGTATTCGTCGCGCTTCTGTTTGCTGAAGGCCGCATCTTTCCCTTCGTAGTCAATCCCGGAATCAGTGTAGAGCGCCGGGACTCCCTGTTTCGCAAACTCGAAATGATCCGAGCGGTAGTAAAACCCTTTCTCTGACTCCGGATCGGGATTCACTACTCGCTTCTGTGAAGTGGCAGCTTCACGCAGCAAGTCGATCAAGGTGCTGTTGTCGTCGCCCACCATCGTGATGTCTTTGGTCCTGCCCCACTGGTTGACGCCATCCATGTTGATGTTCGCGAGCGTTTTGTTCAGCGGATACAGGGGATTCTCAGCGTAGTACTTTGCACCGAGTAACCCTTTCTCTTCGGCTGTAACTGAAAGAAACAAGATCGATCGTTTGGGAGGTGTAGCGAGTTTCGTGAATGCTTCGGCAATCTCGAGCATTGCGGCGGTGCCTGAGGCATTATCCAGCGCCCCGTTGTAAATCTGATCGCCGGCCAGTTTTGGATCTCGTCCCAGGTGGTCCCAGTGGGCCGTGTAGATAACGTA
>DATENQ010000145.1:0-17518 GCA_035275005.1 Pyrinomonadaceae bacterium
ATCGATAACAAGCCCAGGAAAAAGAAGCTTAGCGAACGGGAGTGGAAAGAGCTGCGAGAAATGACCCTGAAGATGTTTCAAATGGTTTACGAGAGTAATCAACGGGGTGAATTTCATCGCATAATGTAATAGCTCACAATCTCTAACAATTTGGTAATCACTATGCCGTACTTCACCTACGACACCTCAGTTATTGTTGCTAGAAAGCTAACCGACTTTCGGGACATGCCAGCGAACTTCCTGTTGTCTGCTGTTGTCCTAATGGAGGTTACCGCTGGCGCTCGCGACATATCAGAGCGAAAATTCTTTGAGGGAATTTTTGACTACTACAAAAAGAAGGAACTGCTCATCATTCCGAATGAAGACGACTGGCTCCTCGCCTCTAAGATCCTGTTTCTTCTAACGCACGCGCGGCGACGTTCTCAAAAAGGAAAACTACGGGCGTTGCCGCCCGGCGCGTCGCAGCGTCTGGCGCTCGATGTCTTGATCGCCGTCAGCGCTCGGAGGTGGAGGGCCCAGGTAGTCACCGAGAACTGGTCTGACTTCAAAGCTATCCAACGTTACTGCAACACCACCATCATCAAGGCTGCAACCTTCTTTCGAAGTAACAGGTAAAGTAGTAAAATTCCGCCTACCTCATGTATTAGAGAACTGTGATGAAGAAAGCTCCCTCAATTCCTCTGCCAACGGTATTAATCAACGAACAAACCCGTCTGAAACGCTTTGAAGAAGCTGTGAAGACAAACGAAGCGTTGCTGCGGTTGTTTATCAAACACACACCAGCCGCCATCGCAATGTTTGACACCGATATGCGTTATCTCCAGGTCAGCGATCGCTTTCTGACTGACTACGACCTCGAAGGACAAGACCTCATCGGCAAGTCGCATTACGAGGTGTTTCCCAACCTTCCCGATCGCTGGAAAGAAGTTCACAAACGAATCCTCGCGGGCGCGGTCGAACAATGCGAAGAAGATCCATACATCACTTCGGACGGAAGCACCGGATGGCTGCAATGGGAGAGTCTTCCCTGGCGCAAAGCTAACGGCGAAATCGGTGGCCTCATCCTGTTCACACAAGTCATCACTGCGCGCAAGCGAGCAGAGGAAGCGCTACGCGCCTCAGAAGAACGATTCGCCAAGATCTTCAATCTCACTCCATTTCGAATGGGTATACTGCGAATTCGTGACGGAGTGGTGTTGGAAATCAATGATTCATGGACAAGAGACACGGGGTTCTCGCGCAACGAGATCATCAACCAGCCCATTTTCAATTTGTCATTGTCAATGGATGACGGCTTGGCAGAGAAGCTGCGGGAAGTGCTGACAACGCGCCAGCCGGTGACCGATATAGAAGTTCGCTTTAAAACAAAAGATGGTCGCGCAATGATCGCGAATACTTCCGCGGTGATAATCGATCTCGACGGCGAACCCTGCTATCTCTGGGCCGCCAACGACATCACCGAACGTAAGCACGCGGAAGAAGCATTACAAGCCTCCGAAAGCAGGTTCTCGATCGCGTTTAATTCAAACCCGATGCTGGCATCGATCTCGATGCTCGAAGGCGGCCGCTTCCTGGCAGTGAACGACAGCTTTGTCGCACTCACCGGATACTCACGCGAAGAGGCAATCGGCCATACAGCGCTGGAACTGAACCTCTGGCCCAACCCTGAAGACCGGCGCAAGGTCATGGACAAGCTGAAAAAAGAGACGCGCGTGCGCGACTTCGAAGGTTCCATTCGATTGAAGAACGGCGAAGAGCGAATCCTGCTTCTCTCCATCGAGAAGATCGAGCTCGATGGCCAGGTATGTTTGCTGCACGTTGCCGACGACATCACCTTGCGCAAACGCGCCGAGCAGGCACTTCGAGCACTTTCCGCGAGGCTCAACTCAGCGCGCGAAGAAGAAGGCACACGCATCGCCCGCGAGATACATGACGAACTCGGCGGCGCTTTGACCGGATTGAAGTGGGATCTCGAAAAAATCGATAAGACTCTGAATAGTCTCGCCGGCGGTTTACAGCTCGCCGACGTTCGCAACCGCATCGGCAGCATGACCACTTTAATCGAGACGACCATAAACACTGTGCGACGCATCGCCGCGGAACTCCGGCCTGGCGTGCTGGACGATTTAGGACTCGTCGCCGCAATTGAATGGCAGATAGAGCAATTTCAATTGCGTTCAGGTCTCAAGTGTCACCTCACCAACAACGCAAACGAAATCGAATTGGATCGCGAAAAGGCAACAGCAGTGTTTCGCATCCTGCAGGAGATCCTGACAAACGTGTTGCGTCACGCCGGTGCCGCTAATGTCTACGTCAAACTGGTGCGAACCAAACACTACTTCGAAGTCGAAGTGAAAGACGATGGTCGCGGGATTACCGAGAATCAAAGAATGAACTCCCGGTCACTCGGCTTGTTGGGAATGAAGGAACGGGCGCTACTCGTCGGTGGTGATGTTCGCGTGACCGGCAAGGAAGGCGCCGGAACCACCGTCGTCGTGCGAGTTCCGCTCTAGTTACTATGCTGAAGATCCTTACAATCGACGATCACGAAGTGGTCCGCCGGGGAATCAAGGAGATGTTCACCGAGGAAAGCGCTACGTTTGGTGAAGCTCGTTCAGGCGCAGAAGCATTAGCTCTCGTGCGCAAGCAGCAATGGGACATTGCGGTGCTCGACATTTCCTTAGACGGTCGCAGCGGACTGGAAGTGCTGACAGAGCTCAAGCAACTTCGCCCGCGCATGCCTGTCCTGATCCTCAGTATGCATGCGGAAGAACAATACGCAGTGCGGGCCTTTAAGACAGGTGCTTCCGGTTACATCAACAAAGCGAGCTCGGGTGAAGAGTTGCGCCAGGCGATCTTGAAAATCATCCACGGTGGCCAGTACGTTGGCCCGGCATTAGCCGAAAAGATGGTGCTCCAGCTTTCACAGCCGGCGAAAGTACCGCATGAAAGTCTCTCGAATCGCGAGCTTGAAGTCTTGTGCTCGATCGCTTCCGGTAAGACTGTCAAAGAAATTGCAGTGAACCTCTCGCTCAGCGACAAAACCATCAGCACATATCGTCGCCGCATCCTCGACAAGATGGACATGCGGACCAACGCCGAATTAACTCACTACGCCATCCGCAACGGCCTCGTAGAATAAAGCCGCAAAAAGGCACATAAGGCACATAAGAAATCCGTTCAATTATCTTTTGTGCCTTTTGTGCCTTTTTGTGGCTAACTGGCTTTTTTGCCTTTTTGGCTGCTTGTAGGACAAATACCTACAAAACAATCAGAGGGCAGCCGATACCGCTAAAATTCCTCCTCCGTTATATTTCGCGATTCTAATCGTTGGTCGGCAGTCGCGCGTGGGTGCCGATCAACGCTAGCGCACGTGGGAGGCAGACCCCGTGGTAGGGCTGTGTGCGCGTTGAGGGCGTGGAGGTCATTTTGACAACGGATGGGCTTCACGCTCTCTTACTATTTCCACTGAGAGATCAATCATGGACGCTGACGCACACGCTATAGCACACGACTTGAACGACATGCTGACAGCAATCATCGGCTACACCGATTTGTCTCTCAGACGCGTTGGCCCGGAGAATCCTATTCGCCACAATCTCGAAGAAACAAAGCGGGCCGCCGAACGCGCGGCTTGTTTGGTACGCAAACTACAGATCAATAGTTCGTCAAAATCTCACCAGGCTTGAAGCCCATCTTTCCAAGGCGCTCGCGTGTTTGATCGATCATCTCGCGCGAGCCGCAAATCAACGCGACCGGTGAAGACAAGTTGGGGAGCACGTTGTCCAATAACGATTGGACGTAGCCAGTCGGACCAGACCAGTCGTGACCATCGGGACGCGAGATGACCTGGCGCAACTCAACCCCCGCATTTCCCCAGGTTTCAGTCTCGTCGCGATAACAAAAATCATCCGGAGTTCGCGCGCCGTAAAGCACGACCAGTTGCCCAAACTCACCTTTGCGTTTCAGGACGTGTCGCAAAGCGGATCGCAACGGCGCGACTCCAGTTCCCATCGCTACAAACACCAGATCCCGGCCCTTCATCTCGTCGAGTTTGAACCCATGTCCGGCAATGCCAACGAGCTCGATCTCGTTACCCACACACATGTCGTAAATCACGTTGCTCGCGCCTGCCTTCTGCTTCACGAGGACTTCCAGATCTCGATCTTCCGGCGCGCTCGCAAAAGCAAAGTAAGCCGGATCATGGTCTTTAACACGCAGGATCGCGACCTGTCCGGGCGTGAAATCGACCGACTTACCAGCGCGAAGATCGAACGAGCGCGTGATTCGCGCCTGATCGCGAACACCTGTAATCACCAGTGTTTGAGGTTCCATCTGAGGTTCCATTGATCGGCAGTGTAACAAATCAGTCTTCCGTTTCTCACGGCGAGTGTTTACAATCCACGCGCACATGAGGTACCGCCATTTTGCAGCTACGTTGATTATCGCGCTTTGCGTCGTTTCAGTTCAGGCGCAGTCAGGGCGCCGGAAAACGACGCCACCTCCTGCTGCCCCGATTCCGACACCAACTCCCGAGCCCACACCAATACCAAAAAAGACCGATAACGCCGACGAGCTCCTGTTTCTCCTGGGAGCTGATCGATACTCGTCTAACATCAATATTCCTTTTAGTTACTACGATGCGGCGCTGCGTGGTTGTGCCGAACGGTTGCGCGCAGGTTCATCGGCCGGTGTCGACGTGGCAGGCAAGGATTTAAGTCGAGGCGATGCGATCAAAAGAGCGAAGTCAGAAACAAAGTCTTACGTGATCTATATGACGCTAACAGCCGACACGATGGGCCGCAGGGCTGACGAGCTTATACTCGAATACATTGTGTTTGCTCCGGTTACCTCGAAGATAGTAACGAGCGGAAGAAGCTATATGACCGGCCGGCGCGCAGGAGGGATCGTTATTCAACCACCAAACACTCGGAACGGGGCACTCTACCGCGAAGAGACGTTGAGGATTATGGGTGAAGATGCGGGCGAGAGGATCCTCAAAGCGATGCACCTTAACATGCCGCTACCTAAATAAGACTCACTCCTCGTAAAGCTTTTCAATCACATCGCGATACTTCTGATCTATAACTCTACGCTTCACTTTCAACGTAGGCGTAAGCTCGCCGCCCTCGATCGTGAACTCATTTTCCAGCAACGCGACTTTCTTGATCCGTTCATACTTCGCCAGGTTCGGCGTTAAGCCATCGATTTGTCGCTGAATCAGATCGATGATGCGCGGATGGCGGCACATCTCGCTCCGGCTCTTTACTTCGATTCCTTTTAACTTGCAGTACGACTCGAGCTGTTCCCAAACCGGCACGATCAACGCCGCCGGAAACTTCCGCTCCGCGCCAATCAACACCACCTGGTTCACGAATCGAGATCCTTTGATCGCCTGTTCGATCGGCTGCGGTGAGATGTACTTTCCACCCGAAGTCTTGAACAACTCTTTCTTACGATCGGTGATGCGCAGGAAGCCGTCGCTGTCGATCGTGCCGATGTCGCCCGTCTTAAACCAACCATCACTGGTGAACACGGCGCGCGTCTCTTCAGGCTTGTTGTAGTAGCCACGCATCACATTTGGACCACGCACTTCGATCTCGCCGTCTTCCGCGATGCGAATCTCGACGTTGGAAATTACCTTGCCCACCGTGCCGACACGATTATCTTCGAGTCTTCCGGCGGTGATAACCGGCGACGTCTCCGTCAGCCCGTAACCCTGAACGATCGGAACGCCGGCGCCGATGTAGATGTACGACAGGTCTTCCGGCATTGCAGCGCCACCCGATACCAACAGCCTCATGCGCCCGCCAAAAGCGGCTTGCCACTTTGAGAAAACGAGTTTGGAAGCAATCGCGTGTTTTAGTTTGAGAAATGCGGGCACGGGTTCGTGCGCGGTCGTGTGCTTCGCATACTCTCGCGCCACGGAAACAGACCACGCCAACAGCAGCGCGCCTAAGCGTCCGGATTCAGCAGCACGCTCACGAATGCGCGCGTAAATCTTCTCAAACATGCGCGGCACGCCTACCAGCACTGTCGGACGCACCTCGCGCAAGTTTGGTCCAACGGTTTGCAACGACTCGGCAAAATAGACTGCCATGCCGCGGTGCAAATACATGTACATCGCCTGTCGCTCAAAAACGTGAGACAGCGGCAACACCGACAACGCCGTGTCCTGCTCTCCAAAAGAAAGATGTCCGGATGAATCGATCAGGTTTGAGACGAGATTCGAGTGCGTGAGCATCACGCCTTTTGGTTCGCCCGTCGTGCCCGAGGTGTAGATGATCGTCGCCAGGTCCTCGGCCCCGATCTGTGCCGCGATATGTTCGACGTAGCCAGGTTCGCGCTGTTCAAACTCGCGACCTTGTTCCTCGAGCTGGGCCAACGTCAACCCGTCGGCACTTGTAACTCCTTCGGCATCAAAAAAGATGACGTGATTAACCGCGGGACACTCGCCCAGAGCGTCCTTTAGCTCGACAAATTTTTCGTGATTAGCAAGAAAGAGAACCGACGCGCCCGAGTCGTTCAGGATATAGCGGACCTGAGACGGCGTTAACGTCGGATAAATCGGAACGTCGATCGTGCCCGCGAAAATCGAACCGGCATCAGTCAAGGTCCACTCGACGCGGCTGTCAGAAAGCAACGCCACGCGATCGCCGCGATGCACACCGAGCGCGTGTAGTCCGGCGGCAATACGCTTCGCACGCTCCAGCATTTCGTCGGATGACATCGGAATCCAGCGACCACCGCTTTTGTAATTCAACGCGTCCGGACGATTGTGCTTGCGCACGATGTAGTAGAAGACGTCGACCAGCGTGGCAGGCTCGTCCGTGGACCGGCGGACCGGAGCGCTAACTTGCACGTCCGTGTACTCGATTGCCCGGTTCACTTCGTCTTCACTCCGTTCAAAAAAATGTCCAGCACCTGGTCGGCCATTGGCGCCAATTTGTAGCGGCGTTTGGAGAGGATCCAGTTGGTAGCCATTTCGTCCAGCGCTCCGAAAAGGACCTTGGCCACGACTGTGGCGTTGAGATCTGCGCGAAAAATGCCTGCCCGTTGTCCCTCCTCGAAAGTTGAACGGATCAACGCGAGATACTCGGCAAAACCGGCGGCTGAAAACTCTTCCATAAACTTGGTCGAGCCGCGCAGCTCAACCTGAAAGACCACCGCAAGATCGCGATCGGCGCCTAATCTTTCTAGATGCAAAAGCGCGATCTGGCGCAGCTTTTCTTTCGGATCTGTGACGTTTTCAACCTGTTTTCGCGCGGCGCCGAGGGCATCTTCGACGCTGCGATCGAAGATGGAGTGAAGAATGTCCTCCTTGCTTTTGAAGTAGAGATAGACGGTGCCGTCGGCCACGCCGGCCTCGCGGGCGATATCGGCAACCTTGGAGTTGAAGTAGCCGTTATGCGCGAAGACACTAATAGCGGCGCGCAAAATCGCTTCGCGCTTATCGCCTCCAGCCACGCGTACAGGATTGAGTGAACGTGCAGACCGCATCAGACTGAATGATGCCTCACTCATTTTTGTTTAGCAAGATTGGGCCGTGAAGAAGGACAAAACTTTTACACAGATCTCTCACGCAAAGCGTCAAGTACAAAGACGCAAAGGCGCAAAAATTTCCTTAAAAACGCGGCAGCGCTTCGCGCCCTTGCGTGAGAAATATTCTTAGCTACGGGGCTGTGCGACGCTTTCGGCATCGTCGTTATCCCCGAGCAGACCGAGTTCTAAGTCCCTCAGATTTTTCAACCTGAGTTGCTGGGTAGGAGTTGCAAGCGCGATTGAGCGCTCACGAAAGAGTTTGGCGATGCGATAGTTGATGTCACTGCGGATCTGCGCTTGACGCCGCGGCTGATTAGTCACCACCAGCAACCTGAAATCTAGCGAGTATTCACCAAACCGGAGGAATTGCACCCGAGGCGGAGGGTCCGGCAAAACGTTCTCGACATCTTTAGCCGCTTCATTCAATGTGTCGGTGACCTGTTGAATATCAGCGTCATCCGCCACGCTGATAGGAATCGCGATCCGAGCCCGCGGATCGCCATACGACCAGTTCACAACGTTCTGAGTCACCAGTTTGGAGTTGGGTACGATGATCGCGATTTGAGCGTTCGTGGTGACGATCGTCGTGCGTAAGTTGATGCTCTGCACGTCGCCTTCGTCTTTGCCGATGGTGATGCGATCGCCGATTCGTATCGGCCGTTCAAAAAGCAGGATAAAACCCGACGCGATGTCGGCGGCGATGTATTGCAAGCCAAAGCCGATGCCGACCGACAACGCGGTAAAGATCACGGCGAGGGACGTGAGGTCGAGACCAAACGCCTGTTTGAGTGCTATCACCGATCCGATAGCGATGACGAGATACCTTACGAGCCGGCAGATTGTGTAACGCAAACCGGGATCGATGTGATGCCGGTTGGCAATTCGACGCTCAAGCAGGGTGCTGGACCAACGCGCAATCAGGACCGATAGGATAACCACCACCAGCCCGACAATAACGCCCGAAGCCGAAATCGTAATCTGGCCAAACGTAAACTGCCGCGTCAGGTAGCTCCAGACGCGCCCGATTATTCCCGTCCAATCCTGTAACAGGAGAGCTAAGTTCCTCGCCTCAATATTCATCGAGACAAGAATAGCCACTCAACTGTTACAAAAGCGTTGTAACCGTCAGAAAGTTTCATTGACACGTTATGCAGGTCTAACTAAGATGGCCTACCAAACCGAACCGAAACACAAACACCATATTCAAAACACATACAACAGGAGAACACTATGCGGATCCCCGTACTTGCCCCATTCCCCCGGATTCAGTGTTTTGCAGCAAGTATTCTTCTAACGCTGCTGATCACTCCTTTAATCGTTGCGCAAACGCAGATCACGACGGGAACAATTCAAGGCACCGTTGTTGACGCCAACGGCGCCGCAGTTCCCGGCGCCAATGTGGAGATCAAGAATCTCGATACCAACGCCGTTCGTAATGCGACAACAGATGACGAAGGGCGATTTGTAGCTCCTTTGCTTCAGCCGGGTAACTATTCCGTCACTATCTCGAAACAAGGCTTCTCCACCGGCGTCCTGGAGAGGACCCAGCTAACAGTCGGACAAGCACTCAACGTTCCCGTCTCTCTGGCTGTTTCGTCAGTGCAGGGACAAGTCACCATCACCAGCACGCCTACAGTGGACACGGCAAAGACTGAAGCCAGTACAACACTAAACGAAACTGCCGTAAGCACCACGCCAATCCTCGGAAGAAAGTTTGAAGACCTGCTGACACTCACGCCCAACGTCAGCATCACGCAGGGACCTGACGGCGATGAGATCAATTTCGCGGGCCAGCGTGGAATCTTCAATAACGTCAGTCTTGATGGCGGCGACTACAACAACGGCTTCTTCGGCGAGCAACTCGGCGGCCAACGCGCCGCGATCGATATCACACTCGAAGCAGTGAAAGAGTTTCAGGTAGTTGCGACTGGAGCTAGCGCTGAGTTTGGACGCACTGCGGGCGGTGTTATCAACGTCATCACGAAGTCAGGCGGAAACGATGTTCACGGCAGCGCGTTTTATTTCCAGCGCCTCGAAGCGTTAACAGCAGACACTTCTGACGGCAAATCGCTCGACGGATTTAATCGTAAACAGTACGGCGGAACCATTGGTGGTCCAATCAAGCAAGACAAGGCGTTTTTCTTCTTAGCCTTCGAGGGCATTCGAGAAAACCTGGACCGCGCAAATCTTAGTGAGCAAATCGGAGCTACACCGTGCCCGATCACAACGCCTACGATTATCGCGAATGAAGCGGCAATCAACGGCAACGACGATTGCGCGCGATTGGCCCTCATCAATTTCTTCAGAGTCAATCGCAATCAGGAAGAAGGTCTGCCCGTCTCACACAAGATCAACAACCAGGCATTCTTCTCGAAAGTAGACTTCGTTCTCAACAGTTCAAACAACCTTTCGGTGTCGTATAACTTTGACTATTCAAAGAATACGAACCAAACGTTTGACGTCGCCACCTACGGGAATTCCGCTAACGGCATCGAAGGCCCGTCAAAGATCAACGTGATACGCGCCAATCTGTTCACTACAATTTCGCCGACGAAGCTGAATGAAGCTCACTTCTCTTACAGTCGTGAGCTGCGACCTCGCGCTGCAGTTGATTCAAATGTCCCGGCGGACACGGCCATGGGGTTTGCGACTACTTTCAGATTTGGTTTTCCGTTCTTCCTCGAGCCGAACGTCGACGAGCTGCTTTGGCGCACGCAGGCCAAGGACAACTTCTCGATTATTAAAGGCGATCACAATATTAAAATCGGCGGCGAATGGCTGCACACGCTGAACGATCAGGTTTTCCGCGGGTTCTTCACGGGTCGTTACATCTTCGACAGCCCCGCGGGCTTTTTGCGTTACTCATCCACGCCTGCCGCAAACGGCTTCGGTCCCAATGTAGGCGAGTGTTTTGACACCCCTGACAACCTTCCCGGCGATTTCGATGATGGCCGCTTTACCGGATGGATCACCGGGGGTGCGCCGTTCAATCAAACGTGCACCGCCGGAAGTACTGTTGGTGGACCATTGCTTCTTTATTTGCAGAACGGTATTCCGACCGGAATCCAGGGTGCTCCGCCGCCAGGTGCATCAACCATCACGAACGAAGACATCGCTTTGTTCGCTCAGGACAGGTGGCAAATCAGATCTAACTTCACTTTGAACTACGGCCTGCGCTGGGAAGCCCAAATCTTACCGGAGCCCGTGGTACCACCTAATCAAACCGTCTACGCTTCGTTGTTATCAAATCCAAACTTCCCGTCCGACGGCACGTTGCATAGTCCAAAGAAACAATTTCAACCGCGCCTCGGCTTTGCATGGGACATTTCCAGTCAAGGCAAATCCGTGCTGCGAGCTAACGCCGGTATTTATTACGGGCGGCAGAACATGTTGTCGCAGGTTGGCTCGATCACAGACAACGGCGTGCAACAGTTTGGTATCGCTTGCGGTTCGTCTTTCGGATGCAGCAACGGTCAGGGCTTGCCCGTATGGCCGAACATCGTGAATGTTCCACCGTTGGGTGGTCTTCCGTCGTTCGCATCGATCCGCGTGTTTAGCAAGGACTACGCTAACCCCAGGATCTATACCGCCAACGTTCAGTTCGAGCAGCAACTGACTGACGACCTCTCGGTGTACTTCGATTTCACTCACTCGAAAGGCGTTCATCTCACACGCTTCATCAACCTGAATCGAGTGGGACTGTTTCCGGGTTTCGGAGACGTGTTCGTCACCAGTGCTGTCGGTAAGTCTGTCTTCGACGGTTTTACAGTGGGCATGAGAAAGCGGTTCACCAAGCGATATCAGTTTGAGTGGAACTACGCGCTCTCAAGAGATAAGGACGACGACTCGAACGAGCGCGATCCATTTACCGATCGTTCGTTCGATCCGCTGAATCTCAGTCTTGACTACGCTTACTCGGACCGCGATATCCGTCACAAGTTTAATTTCTTCACCTTCATCGAGATGGGTTGGGGCTTTGAAGGGAACTTCCGCGTGCAGGCGCGTTCGGCGCAACCGATTACGCCGGGAGTTCGGACGGCAACCAATCGCAACACCTTACGAAAAGACAACGACTACTTCTCGTTTGACTGGCGCATTCAGCGTCCCATCAAACTCAACGAACGCTTCTCGTTGATTCCGATCATCGAGATGTTCAATACCTTCAACAACACCAACAACGTCAACCCGCTTACTACGCCGGGACTGTTCAACTTCGACGGCTTCCTGCGACAGGGCGTGGGCGATCCGCGGCAGGTCCAACTAGCGGTGCGGCTGACGTTCTAAGACATTTATTAGCCACGGATAACACGGATTGGATACGGATTAAATCTGTATTCAATCCGTGTAGATCTGTGGAGGCTACTTTGAGCAACCTCACTGCATCTTAGGGTCCAGCTTTACCGAAGAGATCACACCTGGGTCTCGATTCGAACCAAAGTGCGGGTTGATTTTTTGTGGCGCCTTTTGGCCGCAACGTCTCGAAGTGTGCCTGCACGACTGCAAAGGAGATTTTTAAAATGAACCGATTGCGTTTCTCGCTTGCCGCAATCCTGCTCGTCGTTCTCGCTGTCGTTTCCAGTTCAGCTCAAACCGCAGCGCCTGACGGTTGGGTTGTGCTTCAGGTGAACGAATACACCGCGCTGAAGCACGCTGCTTCACCTGCCGATCCGGAACCTGCTGCGCCTCCCGTCGAAGCTACGCTCAGTCGCATCGACTACGCTCTGAAAATTGATGGCGATCTCGCCACGGGTGAAGCGCGCCTGACTGTCGACGTGATCAAGCACGGTTGGGTGCGTATTGGCTTGCCTGATGGTCTGATCGTCCGTGATGCGAAGCTCGACGGTCATCCCGTTAACCTCGCGATGAACCCGACGAATAAAGGACCAGGGCGCGCTGATCTGTTGTTGTCAAAAACCGGTCGCGCGGTGTTGACGTTGCAGATCGTTGCTCCCGTCACAACCGTCGCCGGCACAGACATCCTGCACCTTCCGGTCAGCAATTCAGCGGTCTCGCACGCGACGATCGAGTTAGCGCGACAAGGCGTCGACGTGCGCATCACCGGCGGGCTACTGCTCGAACATTCCGAAGCGGCGACAGGCAGTCGCTGGGTAGCAAACGGGAAAGGCGGTGAGCCACTCACGTTCGCATGGCGACGAAAAGTTGACGACGTACGCGCGAACCAGCCGCTGCGGTTGCGTGGCTCGATCACGCAGTTAGTCGGATTAGGCGAAGATGCAACACAAATCAACGCTGAAGTTCAGGTGGAAGTGGTCCAGGGACTGGCCGACGAAGTCCGCGTGCAACTTCCGGAAAACTTAACCGTCAACCAGGTTTCCGGCGCGATGGTCGCCGATTGGGACGTCGCGAACAAAGAGCTCAAGGTGTCGTTCATCGAACCGGTGCAGAACACAGCGCGCTTCACATTGAATGGTGAACTGCGCCTGGCGCGCGCCGGAAAGATCGACGTTCCTTTGCTGCGACTGCCGAGTGCGGAACGTGAAACGGGCGGCGTCGGTATCGAAGTGCTCGGGGCCGGTGAGATAAAAGAACGCGAGCCGAACGGACTCGAAGATGCCGAAGCAGGTGAGTTGGGCCAATTGGTCGCCAGCCGGCAATCGCCTTCGTTGATCGCGTTCAGGTTCCAACCCGGCAACGGAAAGTCGGAGAGAACGCTATCGCTCAACGTTGCTCGCTACACACCGCAGGCAGTGCTCACGGCAAACATCGAAGAAGCTGAGTACAACACGCTAATCGCGGCTGACGGAAAGATACTGGTGCAGTCGCGCTTCGCCGTCCGCAACAACCAGCGAAACTTTTTGAAACTCACCCTGCCTGCTACCGCTGTGCTCTGGAGCGCTTCGGTTGCAGGTCGTCCCATCAGACCGGGACGCGCGCCCGATGGCTCACTCTTGCTCCCACTCGAAAAAAACCACTCCGGCGAAGAGGCGCCGGCGTTTGTCGTCGAAGTTTCTTATATCGATCGCGCCGCTTCATGGACCGATCGTGGGCGGACGCGAGTTTCGCTCGTCGCGGTCGATCTACCGATCTCGAAGTCACATCTCCTGCTGCACCATCCGCCGCTGTTTCGCGTGACGCCGGCTGCGGGAAGTTTCCGCGTTGCTACTTACACGCCGCCTGAATCTTCAGCGCTTCGCTCCAACACTTCTGAAACTTCTACTGAGCAGCAGCGCGCTGAAGGCGAGATTCCGGCGGACCAGTCGGAAACCAAACAACTCCTCGCGCAGGTGCGCGACACAAAACGCGGCACGAGACCAACACGAAATCTGCCGCTACGAGTTGTCTTCCCACACTTCGGTCCGTCGATCTTCCTCGTTTCAGAATTGACCGGCGAGAACCAAACACCCTCGGTTGAGGTTGATTTTCAACGTGACAGAAAGAGAGGCGACCGATGAAAACCATAATCCTGATTCTCCTGGTAACCATTGTGGCCGCCGGCCAGCAACGCAACACCACCACGTACGCGCCGTTGCCGGCTCCCGGCGCGGCGGGCACGGTGACGCTTTCACTCAGCGAATACAATCGTCTCGTGGAGCTCGCATCGCGCAAAGACAAAACGCCTGACGGCGTGCCTCTTCCGTTCGTTCTGTCGCACGCGGTTTTCAAGCTTCGCGTCGAGAAACAAACGCTTGTCGGCACGGTTGATATCGACGGCGCACTGCTGGCACAAGGGCCTGTAAAGACTCCTCTGACGACCGGCTTAACCGTTCTCGAAGCAAAGCAGGCTAATCAGGCATTGCCGCTGTTGCAGGAAGGATCGAGCCACGCAGCCATTTTGATTGGACCAGGTCCGTTTGCGGTTGCGCTCGGCGTCGCGGCGCCACTAACGATCGAAGCGGGACGTGCTTCGTTTGTGTTGCCGGTGCCACTTGCGAGTAGTGCGACCCTGAGTTTGGAACTGCCGGGAAGCCACGCCAACGTTCGCATCGAACCGGGACTAGTGACGAGTCGCACAACAGTCAACGGCAGCACCGTCATCGAAGCGGCGCTGGAGCCGGGTAAGCCGGCGCGCATATGGTGGACCACGCGCGAGATCGCGGCGCCCGTTGCACAACGCGACGTACGTTTTCTTTCCGACATTAAAACCGTCGTCTCGGTGGGCGACTCGCAGTTGCGACTCACTGCTCTTTGCGATCTCACCGTAATCCAGGGCGAAGCCGCCGAGTTCAAACTTCCCTTGCCGGCCGGCTATGAGCTCACGACCGCTTCAGGCAACACGCTCGAGTCGCACGAAGTTTCCGGAGATACACTGACCTTGCGCGTTCACGATCCGGCGCGTCGCAATCACCAGTTTCTGATCGCGATGGAACGCGCGAATCGCGAAACAAAAGTCGATGCGCCCTTGCTCGCGTTTACGGGCGCGCAGCGAGAAACGGGTGAAGTGCTCATCGAAGGCGCGGGCGCGATGGAGTTGATCGCGACTGAGGCGGGCGGGCTGCGTCGCATGGACGTGCGTGAAGCGAGTGCGATTACCAGATCGCTTTCTCATTTTCCGTTGCAGGCGGCGTTTCGTTACAACCGGCGCGCGGCTGACGCGCCCAGGTTGCAACTCGAGTGGCGACAGTTTCTCGATGCTGACGTCCTGTCGGCAGTCGCCGAGCGCGCGACTGTAACCACGCTCGCAAACGTTGAGGGTCGAACGCTAACCGAGATCTCTCTGCGCGTGCGCAATCACGCCAAGCCTTACTTGAAAATCGAATTGCCGGCGGGAGCACAACTGGTTACGGCTGAAATCGAAGGTCAGCGCGTGAAGCCGGTGGAAGGCGGACGCGTGCCGCTCTTGCGCGCCGGACTGGATTCGTCGCGAGCTTACACCGTGTCGTTCGTCTATCTCAGTAACGGAGCTCGCTTCGCGAAGAACGGATCGTACGACATGGGACTGCCGAAGTTGGACATCCCGGTCAATCTGTTGACGTGGGAAGTTTCGCTGCCCGATCGACTCGAGGTGAAGCAGTTTGGTGGCAACGCGCTCGCGGCTGAACTCTTTCCCGCGGCGGCCGCAAACAACTTTCTGATGGACGGCGTAGAAAACAACAACTTCGACGCGAATTTCTGGAACTCGAACGATCTCAGCACACTGGGACCAGGACAGATGGGCGGCATCGTTGTCGATCCCACCGGCGCCATAGTTGCGGGCGCTCAAGTTACTGTGAGCAACACGCAAACCGGCGCCAGTCAAACCACGACAACCAACGGTGACGGTAATTGGGTGATTAACGGGATGCAGCCTGGACCAGTGAAAGTAGTCATCTCGACGCCGGGTTTCAAGAACATGCAATACGATCTTGAATTGCAAGCCTCAAAGCCGGCTCGCATGGGAACGACTCTGGAAATCGGCGGTGTTGCGGCGACCGTGACAGTCACGGACGGTTCGGATGCATCGACGGACACTCGTCGCATCGAAGAGTTTGCGCGGAAGAAACAGACGGAAGGCTTGTACATGCTTTCGCAGAACGCGGTCAACCTGCAACGTCGTGTAGCCGGCATTCTTCCGGTTCCGGTTGAGGTGCCACGCAGCGGCAAATCCTATCGCTTCGTGCGGCCACTCGTTATGGAGGAGGAGACGAGGATCACGTTCCAGTACAAATCAAGATAGGCAGGCTTAACCACAAAGGCACGAAGGGCACAAATGTTTTTATAAGTTTGTGCCTTCGTGCCTTTGTGGTGAAAAACTATGCGGCGTACCAGAGTACCGCGAAGAAGTGGCAGGTCGTTCCCGCGATCACGAACAGGTGCCAGATGAAATGGTTGTATCTGATGCGTTGAGCGGCGAAGAACGCGAGTCCGCCTGTGTAGGCGAGTCCGCCGGCGAATATCAGAAGGATTCCGGGAACGGGAATCAGCATCACGATTGGCTTGATTGCTATCACCGCAAGCCAGCCCATGAGCACGTACAGCACGATCGAGATTCGCGAATGACGCGTGCGCTTTCTGATCTTCAGAGTGATGCCGATAATCGCCAGCGTCCAAACTATCGCGAGCATCGACCATCCCCATGGACCACGCAGCACGCCCAGGGAGAACGGCGTGTACGAGCCCGCGATCAGAAGAAAGATCGCGGTGTGATCGAAGACGCGAAAGATTTGCTTCGCTGTTTCGTGAGTTATCGAGTGATAAAGCGTCGACGCGAGATAGAGCAGCACCATCGTTCCGCCAAACACGCTCACGCCCACAAGGAAGCGAACGTTGCCCATCTCGATCGCCGCCAGGATTAGAACCGGCAGCGCCACCAGTGAAAGCAACAGACCCAGTCCGTGACTGATGCTGTTGGCGATCTCTTCACGAAATGCATGCGGGTGCTGCATAGCAGCGACATTGTAAATCCGCCATGGTACCGCCGTAAATCCTTTTAGTGGGTTGCTGTTGTTCGACGGATTTCCGGGCAAAGCGACGGAGAGTTTACTACGGCCTAGCCACAGATTACACGGATGAACACGGATAGATCTGTGTCTATCCGTGTAAATCCGTGGCTAAAATTTTGTGCCTTTTTATGGTTTTTGTGGCAATCTTTCGGAATGCTCAGAAAGCCCCCAACTCAGGAAGCTTTCGACAAACTGTTAGAGTGGCTTGATCCCGATCGAGAACAGGCGGGGCAGAAATATCAAAAGATTCATGCGAGACTGATCGGGATTTTTTCCAACCACGGCTGCGCCGATCCAGAGAAGCTCGCTGACGAAGTAATTGACCGGGTTACCACGAAGATGGATTCGCTTCCTCAGAACTACGAGGGCGAACCAGTCCGTTACTTTTGTGGTGTCGCTCGCAACATTCTCAAAGAGGATTTAAAGCGCCGAAACACTCACGAACCTCTCGAAGCCGAACACCAGCAGATCGAATACAACGAAGACCAGTCGAAATACGACTGTCTCGACAAGTGTATGGCAGAATTGCCGTCGGGGAGCCAATCAGTCATTTTGGCCTATTACGAAGAAAAGGGAGTGGCGAAGATTCGGCGTCG